>JAJZVJ010000156.1 GCA_021845705.1 bacterium | reverse complement strand
TAAGCGCGATGTATTTATTCACGCGGCGCGAAAGACGCTCCTCCACGGTCTGGAAGACCACGCGGCTGGCCTCGGCCGAGCCGGCCAGGTAATTGTTCTTTATGTAAGGGTGGAAGACGAACTTTAAATAGTCGGGCGTAAAATAGCCGGCCTCGCTTTTCTTGTCCAGCAGGTCGCCGAGCGCGTCCAGCAGGGCGTAAACGGGAGTGGCCGCGAGCGGGTACCCCATAGAGATATTATAGTCCCCCGCCCCGCCAAGCACGTTCTCTATAAGCGGGAAAAGCGCCTGCGCCTCGGGAAGGACGATAACGTCCTTCATAGGACCGGGCGCCCCGAGGACCGGGGGTTTGGAGCCGGCCAGGACTTCCGCGAGCTTGAAAATTTCGCCGTGGGCGTCGGAGGCTTTATAGAAATGCAGGCCTGGAGCCGGGAACCGGGAGCCGGGGAGCCGGGAGATAGCGGAACCGAGAAAGGAGAATTGCTCCGACAGGCCGGGGCCGGCTTCCAGCAGGATATGCGCGCCGCGGGAGGAAAGATATTTCAAGATGGCTTTCTCGGAGGCGGTGAGGGCGAAAAAACCTGCGAAAATTATATTTTCATACTTCCCCAGGTCCAGCCGGCCTGCTTGCGCCGCTACGCGGGCGTATTTCATGGAGCGGGTCAGCAGCCCCGCTTTTTCCAGTTCCTTGTAGAAGTCCCCGTAGAGGCGGCTGAAACTTTCCAGCTTCTTCAGGAAAGAAGCGCTCCGCAGGTCCTCGGGCAGGATAGAATCATAGCCGGAAAAATCTTTCTGCGTCTTGAGCTCTATTTTAAGCTCTTCAAAGTCGCCTGTCAGCTTGAAGGCCCAGGGCAGGAAGGAATCGAGCGTGAGCTTACCCGGGTCGCGCGCTATTATACCGCAAAGCTCGCCCTTGAGCCTTCCGTAGAGCACTTCCGCCAGGTCAAGAGAGGAGGCTTCCGTCCCCTTTATCCCCAGTTCCCCGGCGGCCAGGTCTATAAAGCCGTCCATCGCGGTTATCACCGGCCCGCGCAGGGCTCCCCCGCGCTTCTCCGCCAGGTACCTGCGTAAAAAATGCGCGGGTCTCTTCCCGGGGAAAACCACTATATTATCAGCCAATTCCTTCGCCGAAAGCAGGATCTCCCCGGCTTTCTCGACAAGGTTCTCTCCTGGGCCGATAACTTTAACTTTCATATTGCACGCTTACCGTACGCCGGCCTGCCTCCAGGCGGAAGAACGCCCCGTCCCTTAAGGCTTTGCGGGAGTTACCCGCAGGTACTCTATGGTGCGGCGCGCCGGCACCATGACCAGGCCCTGCCTGGCAAGAAGGGCGTCAAGTTCGGCCTGGGCTCCATAGGTCCACTTCATATCGAACTCGTACACTCCCTTAAGGCCCGTCTCGTCCACAACAGGCTTGTCCACGCTTGACCAGAAACCGCGCGCTATCTGCCGCATATCGGCGGTGCCCACCAGCTGGCCGCCGCCGTAGGACATCAGGCCGAGGTGCACTTCCGCAGCTCCCGGGTTTGGAAGCGGAGCGCCGGGGGCGGTGGACAAGGCGAGAACATAAACGTCCGTTTCTTTCTGTTCAGGCGTGATCAGCACGCCCAGCGCGGACTGTATCGCGGATTTCAAAACTTCGAGGCCGCGGTCAAGGCCGTTCTCCGGGGTTTTCAAGGTTACATTGAGGGACTTGACCGGCTGCGTGTCGAGAATTACCTGCTCGCCTTCCACGTCCCAGGTCTTCGCTATAACATATTTCAGCGGCACCCCTTCCATTTCTATCTTATCCGGGTAGGTGGACATGCGCCACTTGCCGGACCCGGACGAGATCTTTATCTCGAAAAGCGCTTTGCCCTCTTCGGCCTGTTTCACGGCGGGTTTTGCGTCCTCCCATTCTATTTTCCTGGCTTTGAACTTGCCGGCTATAGCGTCACGGACGTCCTTCTCCTCCAGGTGCGCCGGGAAGATGCGCGCCAGCAGGTTCCCGTCCTTGCCTATAAGATAGCCGTCGGGCCGCCCCTTCACCTTGTAGGCTTTGAAAGCCGCCCCCAGCCCGTCGAGGCCCACCCAGGACTTTATCTCGTGAGTTTTCAGGAATTCACCTATCTTTTCAGGTGCTTCGTCGGTAACCGCGATAAAGACCACGGGCTCTCCCTTCAGCGCTTCGTGCAGGTGGTTGATATGCGGCAGGCTCGCCACGCAGGGCCCGCACCAGGTGGCCCAGAAATCCAGGAACACCACCTTGCCTTTAAGGTCCTTAAGGCTGTTTATCTTCGTAAGCTTCCCGTTAAGCACTTTGCCTATCCGGAAGTCCGGGGCCGGCGCGGCACTGGAAAACTGCGGCCGCGCGATAGAGGCAGCGAGCACCAAAGACAGCAATACCAGGGTTCTTTTCATCGGGTACTTTCTCCTTTCGGTTTTAGCTGCGGGCCCAGGGCGTCAAGCAAAAGCCCTGTCGTCAGTATCTCGGGCAGCAGGACGGCGGGTCCTCCCCCCGGGTGTACTACATAAAGCGGCACGCCGTTGCGGCCGTATTTGGCAAGCTCTTCCTCTATGCGTCTATCCCGGCCGGTCCAGTCCGCGCGGAAGGCCGCGACACCGCGCCTGGAGAGGGCCGCGCGCACCTGCGGGTCCGCCAGGGCCGTGCGTTCGTTCACCTGGCAGGACAGGCACCAGGCGGCGGTAAAATCTATCAGCACCGTATGCCCGGCGGATAGCTCGCTCTCCACAGCCTCCGGGGACCAGGGCCGCCAGAGCGCGTCCCGCTCCAGGGGCGCGGCCGCGAGAAGGTGCCAAAGCACCCACAAGAGCCAGAGCGCGGTGGCGAACATAGGGACGGATAGTAATTTTTTAAGCACAACCATCCAATTGCCCGGCCGCGGCAGCAGCTTTGTCAGCCCGGGCCAGGATGAAAGAAGCGAATACGGGGCCGCGGCGCCCAGGCCAAGCGCTCCGCAGACGGCAAGAACCTGCCCGGCGGGCCGGGTGACCGCCCAGCCGATAGTGGCGCCCATGAAGGGCGCCGTGCAGGGCGCCCCGGCCGCCATCGCGAACATTCCGGAAAAGAACGCCCCCGCCCTGCCCTCGCGCGCCGAAAGCGAGGAACCTACGCCCATCCACCTGGCCCCGAATTCAAAAACGCCCAGCAGTCCGAGCCCCGCGAAGATGAAAAGCGCCGCCAGGGCGCCTACCAGCCACGGCGACTGGAACTGCGTTCCCCAGCCAAGCGTCCGCCCGGCCCGCCGCGCGGTTATCAGCAGGACACCCAGCGCCTCGCAGCTAAGCACTACTCCGGCGGCGTAAGCCAGCGCCTCGTAGCGGGCCCGCGAAGGATGCTGCCCTTTACGGTTCAAAAGTCCCAGCGCCTTGAAGGTAAGGACAGGCAGCACGCAAGGCATCAGGTTCAGGAGCAGGCCTCCGGCAAAAGCCAGGAAAAAGAAGCGGGCGGCGGCGCCGCCGGCGCCCACAGGCACCGAGATCTCGGCCGGCGGAAGGCCGGGGCGCAGGAGCACGCCCTCGACCCGCGCCGGCAATTGCGCCCCGGGCGCGGGTTTCAGGGTTATTTCCGTTTCCAGGGGGCTTACGCTCACGGCGGAACGCGAGTTTTCAAAGACGCCGGGCCCGGCCGGGAAGAACTCGGCCCTGGGATAGCGGCCTTTCAGCCTGAGCCGGACCTTATTGCCGTCGCGCTCCGCTTCGGCCGCGCCGGGCGCGGGCCGCGGGACTTCGGCAAGAGAAGCCGTAAGGGCCGCGGCGTCCCCGGCCCGCCCGCGCCGGGCTTCCCCCGCATTTACAGGCAGCGTCAGTTCCGCCGCTCCAGGCACGCACGTTTCCCGGCATTCCAGCCACTCGGCCCTGGCATGCAGACTGGAAACGGTTCCGGCGCCGGGGGCCTCGGCGAGCGTAAAAGGCAGAATGACTTCCCCGCTATAGCCGAAGTTGGTGAGCGGGGGGGCTTCCAGGCGTACGGGGACGGGCCAGGATAGAGGCGCAGCGCTCCAGCCGGCGGGCAGCCGCCAGGCCAGCGAGGGAGACAGCCCGGCGTCCCCGGGATTCTTCCAGTAGACATGCCAGCCGTCCTTCATTTTAAGTTTCAGCCCCGCCTGGAAGATCCCGCCGGGGCCGGTGGAAACGCGCACGGATATCAGGGAGGCTTCAACGTGCCCCGCCCGCGCCGGCGCGGAGAGGAAGAACAGCATAAACGCGAACAGCAACCCGGCCGCTTTCGCGACCGGGCCCGGCTCGTGGTCAGTTAGGGCTAAACTCATCCATTGATAATTAAAGTATAATTAAAGCCGCGCATAAAGCCGATACTTCCCGCATTAATCCGCCTCCCGCCAGCCGGACGGAAATGCCCCGCCGGAATTACCGGTAACCGCGCTTATGCCGCGCGTGATCTTCGGGCGCACAAGCTGAAGAAAAAGTCAGGTTGGCTTCATTTAATATTTAGCCGGCAAATATAGACTTTCCGTATAGCGGAGTCGGAGGACCAAACCAGACTAGGAGGAACATAAAATGAAATACCTGATAATACTTGCGATACTGATGTCGGCCGGGGCGCGGAAGGTATCGGCGGCCGACATTACCCTGAGGCCGTACCTTGGGTATGGCTTCGGCATGGCCCAGGACAGCAGGGGTTCGGACCTGGCAGTGGACGCGGCCGGTAATACGACCAAAGACGCGGTTATCCTGCACAGCGCGGGGGCCGGGCTGAAGATAGGGCTGGGGGCCGATGTGGGATTAAGCGATAACTTCTCCATAGAGCCCGGGATCGGTTACTCCTACGGGGCCGAAAAAATAGTGGACAAGTGGAACGACCAATCCGGAACGCCCAAGGTGGGTTCCTCAAAGGAGAGCGACTCGTTCGTCCCCTTCAGCGTAACGCTGAAGATCCGGGCGAAAGAAGGGGCGTTCACTCCTTACGTGGGGTTTGGTCCGACCCTTGCTTTAGGCGCCAAGGGAACCACCTTTTGGGAGGAGACCCGGGCCGGCGTAACCAAAAAATCCGAAGTGGAAACGACCTACACCACGGGCTTCGGGTTTCACGGAGTTGTGGGGACCGACTATAAAGTGTCGGACCGCTTCGTTCTGTTCGGCCAGCTAAGGGCCGAGCAATTAAGCCTGAAACCTTCAAAAGGCAGGATGACCAAATATACCGAGAACGGGGTTGACAAATTGAGTTCACAGCCTGTGAAAGACACGCAGATAATATATAAGGACAATGCCGGCGGAGCTTCGGGCGCGGCCAATGTCCCGTCCGTACTAAGAGCGGACCCGGTAGCGGCCAGTTCGGTGGCCATCACCTTTGGCGTCGCCTATAAGTTCTAAAGCGGTCCGGAGGGCACCCCTCTCCCCGGCTCCCGCCGGGGAGAGGCTTTAAAACAAAGAACACGCCCCCCGTACCGGCCCGGCCGGTTCCCTGTTCAGGATTTAGGCGACATGCTTTTTTTCGTCTTTTCCTTCTTCATAAACTTACTATCTTTGATCGTCAACTCTTTTACCACGGGACGGCCCATATCGCCTTCATATATGATATGAACCCTGTCCCCTGCCTTTATATCCGAAAGGGCGGCGGCCTTGCCGGCTTTCATTATTTTCGCGTCCGCGCCTACGGGCATTACCATCGTCATCCCTTTCTTATCCTTGACGGTTACCTTCCCGGCGGCCGCGTCCACGGCGTCCACGGTCCCCGTGAACTTGCTCAGCTTCGCCTTCTTGTCCCCTTTCATACGCTTCATTTCGCTTTTCGTCTCTTTCTGGCTTCCCTTACCAGCGGGCTGCTGGGCTATAGCTATCCCGCAGATAAGGACGGCCGCCGCCAACATCATCATAATGTCTTTCATTATCCCCCCTTTATAGCTAAACCGGCAGGCAGTTCCTGCCGGTGAAGGCTATATTTATCCTGGCCTTCCTGCGGCCGCCGCTGATAGTGGCCTTATACGGAGTTCTGGAGGAATTAACGCGTGAAGCTATTACCCTGGCCGTGTCCAGCGCCCCCTGGCGCGGGGCCAGGGCGGCCGCGGCGTTCAGCCCGGGAGCCTTGTTCATCACCCCGTCCCGCCCTTTGAAGCGGAAAGCGGGAAGCCACAGGTTGACCGTACGGTCCTCCCCTTTGCCGGTGGCGACCCCGGAGATCTCCGCGGTAACGGGCTTTCCCCCTACGGTGACCATAGCGGCCGTAACCACCGCGTGCTGGGTCCTGTCGTAAGACACGGCCGTCAACGGTACGCCGCGGCCGGACTCGTTTTCATTTAAATAACCAGGATTTGTACTTTTCATTTTTCCCCCAGGAAAACAGAATAAGCTGCTGCGGCCCGGCGGGCCGCTACTGGCTCAGG
>JAJZVJ010000155.1 GCA_021845705.1 bacterium | reverse complement strand
TTCCGATCGCCCTGCTCTGATGACGTATATCCTAATCTTCCTGCATGGGTATTGAAAAAACCGGTTTTTTGTATTAGACTATATAGATAATATAGAAACGGGTTCCCGGAAGAGTTTTTTCTACCCTGTTTTTTTGTCCGCGGTCCTGGCCGGGCAATAGGGGGGGGATTATGGAAAACGAAAACATCGTTACACTTCAGTTCAAGCTCACAAGGGATAAGGCGCTGCTGCTGCTGGCTTTCTTTTTCCTTTGCTGGAATCCGGGCCCGCTTGGTTCCGAGACCCTCCAGCTTACCACTTATTATCCGGCTCCTTACGGGGGCTATGTCAGCCTGCTCACCACCGGCCAAACCCTGCTGGCCAGGGATGCAGGCAACGTGCTCGTAGGTATGACCACCGAGTCCGCGCCCGCCACGCAGAAGCTGGACGTGAACGGGAGCATCCGGGCAAGCGGGGAGACGACAGGAACTCTGGCGAGCGGTTCTGGCCAGTTCCGGGCTATTGCGGGCAGTTACGGCGCGATGATACGTAATGACGGGGCTGATACTTACATCCCGCTGATGACTAGAGCCGGAGACCAGTACGGTTCATGGAACGCGTTGCGGCCTTTGCGTGTTAACAATGCAACCGGAGATGTGTTTTTAGCGAACAGTCAGGCCAGCTTTGAACATGCCACCGGCAGTCTTAACGGGCTGTGCCGGCTCCAGAACTACGCCGTGGGCGCAAGGCAGCCCTGTAACGCGAACGAATATGTCATGACCTGGTACGGCAACGGGACCTCCACCTGCGGCATGCTTTTTAAGGGCGGAGCTATGGAGAATCCCGCCAACTGGTCGCAGCAGGTCTGTGTGGGCGCCGACCGCGCCGGAACCATGCTTTGCTGCAGGATACGGAATTTCTGACCGCCTGAATCCGCTTAAGGAGAGAATCTTGAAGAGACTTAAGAGCAGTAAGACATCCATAGACCTGCCGCTTAAAGACTGCTCGCCCGAGGCCGTGCGTTATGCCGCCTACGCGGTGAGCGGCGCGGCTTACGTATTCCTAGGCCCGCGCCCCGGCGGCAAACTGCGCGTGGAACTGGAGCCGAAGCCAGGGGCTTCCGGCGCGCTGCCGCGCCGCTTCCTGCGGGAACTGGAAGATGAGAAACTTCGCGAACGTATTTCTTCCGCGAACACCGAGTTGCGGGAATTCCTTCTGCTCAAAGGGCTTAACTACCAGCCCAAGGCGCCGGTCCAGGACGATTCCGGCCTTACCCCGCAGCAGGAAAAAGAGCTTAACGACCTTATATCCCAGATAGAGGGGGAAATAAAAGCCGAGGCCTCAAGCGCCTCGGCGGACCCCCTTGGCATAACCAGCACCTGGGAAGAAAAGTATGACGCCAAAAACAGCCGTAAAAAAAGCCGCTAAGCCGCGCAGCGCCGGCCTGTCCCACTTCACCTTCAGGCGCCTGGCTGACGGTTCCGTTATAATTTCCAACGACGCCGGCTTCAGCGCGGACCTCACCGCCGCGGAATTTTCCCGCTTCGCCTCCGGGGGCCTGGGCTCCGGCGAGCCGCTTTACAGGGAACTGGCCGGCAAGGGCTTCGTGCGCGAGATGACGGATTTCGAGGGCTACGCGGCCGCCTGCTCCAAAAAGAACGCTTTTTTAAGTTCCGGCCCCGGCCTGCATATACTGGTGCTGACCCTGCGCTGCAACCATAAATGCCTGTACTGCCAGTCTTCGGCCGTGGGCGAGCGCGGCGGGGGCGCGGATATGAGCCGGGCCGTGGCGCGCAAAAGCGTGGACTTCGCGCTCAAGAGCACCAACCCCGGAGTAACTATAGAATTCCAGGGCGGGGAGCCGCTGCTTAACTGGAGCGTGCTGAAAGACGCCGTCCTTTACGCCCGCCGCCGCGGCAAAGAGCTGAACCGCGAGGTGCGCCTGGCGCTGGTCTCCAACTTCAGCCTTATGACGGAGGAAAAGGCTTCTTTCCTGCTTGAGAACGAGGTTTCCATCTGCACCTCGCTCGACGGTCCCGCCGACCTGCATAACAGGAACAGGATCTTCACCGGCGGCAATTCCCACGCGCAGACGGTGCGCTGGCTTAAGTACTTCACCGCGCGCGCGGCTGCGCAGGTGGCGGAATACAGGATCTTTAATCCAAGCGCGCTGCTGACCGTTTCCAAATATTCGCTGGGCCGCGAAAAAGAGATAGTGGACGAGTACGTGCGCCGCGGGCTTACCGATATCTTTGTGCGGCCGCTGGCCCCGATAGGCTACGCAAAAAAGCTCTGGCCGCAGATAGGGTATTCGGCGGCCGAGTTCGCGCGGTTCTACAGCGACAGTCTGGATTATATTTTAAAGCTCAACGCCGCCGGGAAGACCATACGGGAGCGCAACGCCGTGGTGATGCTGGAGAAGATAGTGAACGGCGGCGACCCGGGTTACCTGGACATGCGCTGCCCCTGCGGGGCCGCCATAGGCCAGGTGGCGTACAACTATAACGGGGACCTTTACACCTGCGACGAAGGCCGCATGGTGGGCTGGCTGGGCGACGACCTTTTCAAGATAGGGAACGTTATGCGGGACTCCTACCGCGACGTCATCCTGTCCCCGGCGTCGCGCGCCTGCGCCGCGGCTTCCAGCCTGGACGCCCAGCCGCAGTGCTCGCGCTGCGCTTATAAACCTTATTGCGGCGTCTGCCCGGTGTATAACTACGAGACACAGGGCTCTTTATGGGGCGAAATGCCCTCCAACGCGCGCTGCGCGCTTTCCATGGCCCTTTTTGACACGCTTTTCGGGCTGCTTAAGAAACCTGCGCTCGCCGCGATATTGAAAGGCTGGGTGGCAAAATGAAACCTGCTAAGAACACGGAAACTCTTTTTTTCAGCGGCAAGGTCTACTCCGCCGAGGCGGTGAAGCTGGCGGCCGCGGTCTTCGAAAGCCGCGGCAGGGCGGTCCTGGCGCCCGCGCCCGGCGGGCTGAACGCCGAAGTCTCCGGCCCGGAACACGCCGCCGGGGAGTTCGCCAACGAAGCGCTGAACCAGCAGTGCAGGATAGACCTGTGGCGCAGGAATTCCAGGATAGCCTCCATCATCGGCACTAAGGCCCTTCTCTCGGCGGCCGGCGGCAAGCCCGCCAAGCGGGCCGGCACCGCGCGCCGCACCCGGCAGTGACCAAGTGAAACGCATAGATATCAAGATAGGTTTTGACTGCAATAACCTGTGCGATTTCTGCGCGCAGGGCGGCAAGCGCGCCCGCGCCGGCAGGAAAAGCCTGAAGCAGATAGAAGCGGACCTCGCCCGGGCTAAAAAGCAGGGCGTCACCGGCGCGGTCTTTACCGGCGGGGAACCCACCCTTCACCCCGACCTTCCCGCCGCGGTCCGGGCCGCGAGAGCCATGGGGTATAAAAGCGTGCAGGTGCAGACCAACGGGCGCCGCTTCGCCTATTACGATTACTGCCTTGAACTTAAAAAAGCCGGGGTCACCGAGATGGGGCCGTCGCTGCATGGCTCCGTCCCGGAGATCCACGAGAGGCTGACCCGCGCCCCCGGCAGTTTTAAGGAAGTGGTCAGCGGCATACTTAACTGCAAAAAGCTCGGGATGTACGTGCTGACCAATTCGGTCGTCACCTCGGTGAACTACCGGGACCTGCCGGACCTGGCCAGGCTGCTGGTAAAGCTGGACGTCAACCAGTTCCAGTTCGCTTTTGTGCACCTGGTCGGCTCGGCCTGGGAGAACCGGAAAAAACTGACCCCCAGGAAAAGCGACGTGCTGCCTTACCTGTACCGCGCCCTGGACGCGGGCATTAAGAACGGCGTAGCCTGCTATACCGAGGCCATACCGTACTGCCTTATGGAGGGCTACGAGGACTGCGTGGCGGAGCGCGTTATCCCCGAGGGCCCCGTCTCCGACGCGGATTTTTATATCGAGAGCTACGGCGATTACCGGCGGGATATAGGGAAAGTCAAAAGGGCGGAGTGCCGCGCCTGCCGCCGCTTCAGCCTGTGCGAGGGGCCGTGGAAGGAATACCCGGAACTTTACGGCTGGGATGAGTTCAGGCCTTTAGCCGGAGGCGGTAAAGCCGCGGTCAAAGCGCCGCGCCGCAAGGCGCCCGCCGCGGGCCGGAAAAAGAAGTGATATCGATAGCCCGTTCTCTCTTCGCTTGCGCCCGGTGAGCCGCGGCCCTCTCCGTTTTCACCGAAGGTAAAGATAAATGCCCGATATCCCTTTTTGGAACAAGTGCAATAATAAATGCGTGATGTGCACCAACCTGCCCGTGTTCGCGCGGCAGCGCGGGGCGCAGTACGGCCTTAAGGAACAGATAGTAAAGCTTGAGCGCTACCGCAAGGGGCTGGGGCCGGTCTACCTCAAGAACGCCGCCCGCGCCGAGTTCGTCAGCCTGACCGGCGGCGAACCGACCCTGCACCCCGATTTTTTCAAGCTGCTTTCCTATTTCCGGCTGCGTCTCCCCGGGGTTCCTATAACGCTGCTTTCCAACGGCCGCCGTTTCGCGGACGCGAGGTTCGCCGCCAGGTTCTGCGCCGTGGCCAAGCCGCCGTTCTCCACGGCCATAGCCCTGCACGGGCCCTCGCCGCGGGTACACGACGCGGTCTCGGGGGTGAAAGGCAGCTTCGCGCAGACGCTCGAAGGTATACGCAGCCTGCTCTCCATTCCCGGAGCGCCGGGGGTGGAAGTGCGTGTCATTCTGCATAAAAAAAATATCGCGGTGCTGCGTAAAACGCTGGAGTTCCTGCTGGGGAATTTCCCGGACACTTCGGCCTACCGGGTTACGGTCATACATTACGAGATAGAGGGAATGTCGCTGGCCAACCACCGCGGGCTGCGGCTGAAATTGTCGGAATCGGCGGCCGCGCTCGCCGCCTGCCTGCCGCTTATAAAGCGGTTCGGCGATTTCCGGCTTTATCATTTCCCGCTCTGCCTGGTGCGCAAGGAGCTCAGGGCGCTGTGCTGGATCACCCAGCCGCCCGAAGACCGCTGCTATCCCGCGGGGAAGTGCGGGCGCTGCCGCCTTAGGCGGAAATGCGCGGGGCTTATGCTGGAATATATGAAGCACTTCGGGGATCCCGAGCTGAGGCCTGTTAAAAGATGAAGAGTATGTCCCTGCTTTTCCTCGCGGCCTTTACGGCCTGGGCCGTCTCGGTGGTGAGCCGGGACCTGGCCACGCGCAAGATCACGAACCTGAGCATAAAGAACGGCTTTAAGATCCTGGCCGCGGGCCTGGCCGTCTTCGGGTTCTATACCTGGCTTGGGTATACGGGCAGGACCCAGAGCTATCTTAATCTAAGCTTTTACGGGTTTTTCTGCCTGCATTTTTTCTGGTCCGCGCTGGCCGGGGTGATACTCTGGTACGCCGAGATCTGGCCGGCCGGGGACGCCAAGTTCTTCATACTGGTCTCGGCAGCCCTGCCGCTGGCCAACCCGTACATCAAGAGCTTTCCCGGGTATCTTTTCCTGAGCCTCCTTATAAACATCTTCGTCGCGGCGTCGTTCTGGGCCGTGGGCAGCCATATCGCTTCCGGCTTTTCTTCCGCCTCCCCTTCGGATTTCTTCAGCGAGATGTGGAGCGATATGCGCAAGCGCCTCTCGGAGCTGGGCGGCGGCGGCAACTGGTTCGCGGCGGCGGCCCTGGCGCTGAACATGGGGTTCCTCTTCCTCCTGCAGCAGGTGATGTCCCTCGAGGCGCGCGGGTTCATCAGCCGGTTCTTTTCCCGCGCCGACATACTTTTTTTCTTCATGTTCATATTGTGGGACAAGATAGGGAACGTTTTCCGCAGCAAGCGCTGGGTCTATATCAGCGCCGCCAGTTACCTGCTTTATTTTTTTATGGGCTTTTTCCTGTTCCGGCCGCGCCTGCTGGGGCTGCTGGTCATGGCGGGGAGCAACGTGGTCAAGTTCAGCCTGCTGCTTTTCTTCGGGCGGTTCATGCTGGAATTCCTGATGGAGAAAAAGGATACCGTTTACCTGACCGCGGCCGAGCTTGAGCCGGGCGCGGTGCTTTCTTCGAAGGCCGCGCGGGAGTTCAAGTCCAACCCCGTTTTTAACGGGCTGTTCGACGATTGTTTTAAGGACGGGCTTACGGAAGAACAGACGGCCGCGGTTAAGGGGTGGCTTAAGAAACTGGCGGCGCCGGACCCGAAGGTGGAGGTGGTGAAGGGGCGGCCTTTCTCGCTGTGGATCTTCGCGGGGGCGGCGCTGCTGCTGGCGCTGGGCCGCAATATCGCCGGGCTGCTGAAGTAGGCCCGCGCGGCCGGGGTGCTGGCCGGGGTTTTACCCGGCGCACCCTGGAAGATGGAAACCCTTGCGTGGTTTCCCCCCGCCTCGGGAATTTATGGCGGGG
>JAJZVJ010000154.1 GCA_021845705.1 bacterium | reverse complement strand
GGCCCGTCGCCGGGGAAGACGGTTACGTACACGCCGTAGAAGAAAGTGACGCTGGTGCTCAGGGAGACCAGGGAATTCATGTCCGCGGTGCGCGCCCGCAGCGCGCGCATGAAGCCCTTATGGAAATGCAGGCCCGCCCAGCCCCACGCGAGCCCCGCCGCTATCATCATTGTGTATTGCGAGAAGCCGAAAACGGAGCCGAGCAGCAGGAAGGCGGTAAGGACGAGCCCCAGCAGGAACCGGCGGAAGAACATCCCCTTTTCCCTTTCCAGCTCTTTAATGGCCGTGTTTTCCGCCGAGATGGCGGACTCCGAGAAAGCCAGGGCCTTGTAGCCGAGGTCGCCTATCCGGTCCGAAATCATCTTGGGGTCCAGCAGCGCGGTATCGTAGGTAAGAAAGGCGGTCCTGGAAGGAAGGTTCACGGAAACCCGCGCTATGCCCGGCATGGACCCCAGGCTGGTCTCTATACGGGCCACGCAGGAGGCGCAGTGCACCCCTTCCAGCGGCACCACGGCTTTCTTAAGTTTTATCGTCGGTACTGCGTTGTCCATAAGCGGGGGATCGGGAACCGGGGAACGGCGCCGGGAAAACTATTTCTGGATGTCCAGTTTCCAGGCCTTTTCCACGTCGGAGAGGTTCTTCCAGAGGCCGGTATAGGTCTCCTCTATGGCTTTATCCGGCGCGGCTCCGTCGTGAAGTTTTGACATGAAGAGCGAGAAATTGAAGGAACCGCCCTGCCTTATAAGAAAGCCCGCCACGGAGCCTACCTGCGAGTACCAGCGGTCCACGGTGCCCTGGCTTTCGCCCTGCGGCGCCAGGTTGACCATCTGGCTGAACGGGATGGGATTCGGCGCCACGTCGGCGGCTACCCTGGCCGCGTAAAAGGAAGCGGAGGCCTGGTCGGCGCGGCTTTCCTCGTACACCGCCACGCCCTCGTTAAGCCAGCGCAGCGCGGAGGCCTGCGAGAGGCCCATGAATTCGTTGAAGACAAGGTGCGTCATCTCGTGGGCGGCCGTGGCCTTAAGGCCGGGCCCCTCGAACAGGAACAGCGCGTTGCCGTAAGTGGCCCCGCCGGACCAGTCCGGCTGGCCGGTCTTAGCGTGGTACTCGGCGGCGTCCCTGTAGATCACTATGTTGTACGGCCGTACGGGCACGAAGGAATAAAGCCCCAGGTCCTGCATGATCCGGGAATAATCGTCCTCGCACATGCCGGCGTACAGGGCCACGGAGGAGGAAGTATAGGCGTTTACGGAGAAGTGGGAGGTCTCCTGCGACTTAAAGCCGGGGTCCAGGCCCTTGAAAGGCGACTCCACCGGCTGGGCCAGCGGGGCGGCGGCGGAACCGTCAAGCGTTACGTCCACGCAGCCGCAGAACGCGCCGAACACCGGGGCGAAACAGAGGGCTAAAGGCAGAAAGCCGCGCAGGGGAGAAGCGGGAAGTTTTTTCATTTTCAGTAAAGCTCCAGGAGGTTTTTATCCACGCGCACGCCGGAAACTTTTATCCCGTAAGGGTTGTCCGAGAAGTCCAGCCGGAAGGTGAAGAGCCGCAGCACATAGGACGGCAGGGTGACGGGGCCGAAAGTGAAGGCCAGGGGCCGGGCCTCCAGCACGTCGCCGTTCTTTATGGCCAGGGAGAAAACGGCAGCGAGGCTGCGGCCGTTAGCCATGGCGGAAACTCCTACGCCGCCGTCGAGGGTTATCTTAAGGTCCCTAAGCAGCGGGTAGCGCTCGGAGAGATAGCGCTCCACGGCGTATTCGGTGATCTTGGCCGAACGCACCTTAACGCTCTTAACGCCGGAGGGCACGAACGGGTTCCGGTCCGGGCCGGCGGCGGAGAGCCCGGTGATGTCCAGCGTGAGGCCGTAGATATCCCCCCCCAGGAGCATGGCGGCCGGGGCGAACAGCTTGGCCGAAGAGTAGACCCCGGTGGCGGGATCGAAGCCGGAAAGGCTGAGGCTGGCGTCCTCTATCTTGAACTCGCCGAGGGAGATATTCCTTACGTCCAGGGTTCCCTCTTCGAAGAATTGCACGCCGGAAGGCTGCTTAACGTAAACCTCGGCTTTGGAGGTGTCGGCCAGCTCCAGGTCCTGCTTTTTCTGGAAGACGGACGCGAACCAGGGCTGGGCCTTGAGCGCGGAGAAGAGCTGCTCTGTCCTGGAGGGCTTCTCGCCGAAGCGCTGGGTTTTGTGGATAAGCACGGAAGCGCACGCGGGGCACGCCGGGCTGTCGGCGAATTTAACTTCCCCGGCCGTCCTGGCGCCCGCAAAGCCCAGCGAGGCGGCGTTAAGGTTGGCGTCGCCGTAAACCCCGGCGAGCCCGCCCGCGGCCGGCACATTGGCCTTGGCTAGAGCGATGAGCTCTTCGGAATGGTAATCGCCGGCGGGCGGCGGCGGCAGGCCGGCCACCGGGTAGCCGGCGGCGGAGAAAGTGCGCACATAACCCGACTGGTTCACCGCGCCGAGGACGAGGACGAAGAACAGCAGGTATTTGCGCACCTGGTGGGGCGTCATGACCGGCACCGCCACGGCGAAAGGGATGAGCGCCGGGTAAAGCAGTTCGGGGCTGCTGCCGCGCACCAGCCAGGCGAGGCACAGGTACGGCGCCCAGAACCAGGCGGCCACCACCTTCTTTTTTTCGTAAGGCATGAAGACGGAGTAATACATCCAGGCAAGGCCGAGGCCGCCTATAACGAACAGCGGCAGGCCGGCGGAGGTAACGCCGAGGCTGAAATAATGCCAGAAGCCCAGGTATTTGCCGCCCAACGGCACAAGGCCGGCGGCCACGGCGGCCAGGGCGAACATGTACCAGGGGAGGTTAACTACGGCGCCCATGAAGAAGCCCTTGAACAATTCGTCGCGGCTGAAGGGGCTTGAAAGCCCGGCCACGATAAAAGGCACAAGGGGGATGGCGTAAAGCCAGAAGAACCGGTGTGAAAAGAAGCCCAGGCCCATGCAGATGGAGAAAGCGAAGGTCCACTTGGGCAGCTCGAACTCGTCGGAACGGATATAGCAGGCGTACATGGCGGCGGCCAGCGCCATCAGCGCCATCTCGGGGGCGGGGCGGCGGGCCGTCTCAAGCACGAACGGGAAAGCCAGCACGAAGGCGGCGCCCAGCCAGCCCGCGCTGTTGGTGCGGCTCCTGCGCACCGCGACGAAAACGGCCAGCGCGAGCACCAGCAGGAAGAAAGAGTTCACGATCACCAGGGCGAGGTTCAGGTCCTTGGTGATGTAATTCAGCACCGGCACGTAGGCAAGGTAGTAAAGCGGCGGGTTAAGCGTAAGGTCGGAGAACTCGGGTTTAAGCAGCGCCCAGAAGCCCTGGGTTTTGAGGTAGGCCGCGTAGCGCAGCACGCCGCCGAAGCTTTCCGCGTCGGCCTGGTTGAAGAAATAACCCCGCCGGAACGCCCACTGCGCCAGCAGCAGGGCGTGGAAGAGCCAGATGCAGCCCAGCACGATAAGCCCGGTGGAAAGCTTTTCCTTCTTGGGCATTACCAGTTCCCGCTCGAACAGAATGCTCTCCAGGGTCATCCTGTTGGCCAGGAATCTTTTACGCCAAGGGGAGAGGTTATCGTTTTCTTCGGACATTTTGTTAAGACTCCCTGTTTAAAAATAACCCGCGGCTGACGGCGAACACGCTTGCTCCGCCCGCTAAAGGATTAGCGGCGCTTCCTGCGCGGCTGCGGCGCCGGCTTCTGCAGCGCGGCCAGTTTGGCCCTGTAGGCGGGGGCGTATTTGGCCGAGAGCCGCGCGGCCAGCTGGTACTCGGCCGCGGCGCCGCGCTTGTCCTGCGCGGCGGCGTAGATATCGCCCAGCAGGCCGTGCACCTGGGCCGAGTCCGGCTTAAGCTGCGCGGCTTTGGAAGCGGGCCCGAAGGCGGCCGCCGGGCTGGCGCCTTTTAAGAGGGCCAGCGCCTGCCAATACACATAAGAGGCGTCCTCGGGTTTAAGTTCAGCCGCTTTCGCGAACTCCTCCGCGCTGCCCGCGTAATCCGCTATATTGTAAAGGGCTTTGCCGCGCTCGAAGCGGGCCAGGGCCGCCGCAGGGTTAAGGGCAAGCAGGGAGTCCAGGTCCGCCATCGCAGAAGTGAAGTCGCGCGCTTTCAGCTCGCAGAGGGCGCGGTGGTAATAGGCCATCTGGAATTTGGGGTTAAGCTCCAGCGCGCGGCTAAGGTCGGCGGTGGCGCCGGCGCAGTCGCCCATCTTATAAAGCGAAAGGCCGCGGTTGAGCAGCGCGTAGGAATAGTCCGGCTTGACCGCCAGCGCTTGGGTGAACAGGTTCGCGGCTTCCCGGTAGTTCCCCCCGTCCATGAGCATGGCGCCCAGGTTATTATACGCCGGCAGGTAGGAAGAGTCGAGCTCGATGGCCTTGTTGTAATCCAGGCCGGCTTTCTGCCTGTCGCCCTGCCGCTCGAACAGGAGCCCGCGGGAGGTAAGGGCCTGCGGAAAATTCTTCTTAAGCAGCAGCGCCCTGTTGAAGTTCTCCAGGGCCTCCGGCTCTTTGCCGGCTGAAAACAGGTAGTTCCCGCGCCCGAAGTAAAATTCCGGGGACCTGTTGCAGCCGGCCAGCCCCGAAGCGATAAGCGTAAACAGAATTATTTTCTTCATAGTTTTCCCGCCCCCTGAGCCCCGGCCTCCGGGCGCCGGCGGCCACTCTTCTCGTCTTTCATGCCTAAAGCCATCAGCGCAGCCCCGACCGTTATTGCGCTGTCCGCCACGTTGAACACCGCCGGAAAAAAAGAGAAGTCGAAAAAGTCCACCACAAAACCGTAAGCGATGCGGTCGTACAGGTTGCCGAGCGCCCCGCCCAGCACCAGGGCAAGCCCTATAGCCGCCAGGCGGCCGTGCCCCTGTATGGCCCGCCGCAGATACAGCAGCACCGCCACCAGCGCCGCGCTGAAAACAAGAAAGAACAGGTTGCTGTCCCTGAACATCCCGAACGCCACCCCGGTATTCTCGGCGTAAGTGAGGTGGAAGAACGGAAGCACCATGACCGACCGCATGAACAGGGCCTTCAGCGCCCAGGCCTTGGAAGCCCGGTCAAGCAGGAAGACCGCGAGCACTATCAGCGGGCCGGTTAGTTTTTTCATCCCCGGGGGGCGTCCTCCAGGGCTTTGGCGCAGCGGCCGCATACGCCGGCGTGCGCGGGGTTGGAGCCTATGTCGCGGCGCCAGGTCCAGCAGCGCGGGCACTTGGCGCCTTCGGCCTTGCTCACTTTAACTTCCAGCTCGGGGGCGGCGGGGTCAAGTTCCACGGCGGCCTCTGAAACTATGGCCACCTGGGGCCAGAAAGGCAGGGCGGAGTCCAGGAAAGCCTTCATTTCGGGCTTGGAGGTGCGCAGTATTATGCGGGCTTCAAGCGAGGAGCCCACGGCCCCGGTCTTGCGGACTTCCTCTATGGCCTTGGTGATGGTTTCGCGGACGGACATGATCTTGTCCCAGCGCGTGAGCAGGGCCTGGTCCGCCCACGCGGCGGGGAGCCTGGGATAGTCGGCCAGGAAGACGCTCTCTTCCAGCGACGGGTCGATCTCGGCCTTGGCGGTCTTCCAGGCTTCCTCGGCGGTGAACGACAGCACCGGGGCGCTCATTTTGAGCACGGCGGTGAGGATATCGTGCAGCACGGTCTGCGCCGAGCGGCGCTCGGGCGAGTCGGGGCTGAAGGTGTAGAGCCTGTCCTTGAGCGAATCCAGGTAGAAGGCGGAGAGGTCCAGGATACAGAAGTCGGCCACGGCGCGTATGGCCGGGCGGAACTGGTAGTTCTCGTAATGCTGCTGCACCGCGGCCGCGGTGACGGCCAGGCGGGCGCGCATATAGCGGTCCGTCTCCACCAGCTTGTCGTCGGGGACCCGGTGTTTGGCCGGGTTGAAGTCGCTGAGGTTCCCCAGCAGGTAGCGCACCGTATTGCGGATCTTGCGGTAGGTGTCGATGGTCCCGGAGAGGATCTTCTCCGAGATGCGGATATCGTCGCCGTAGTCGCACAGCGCGGTCCAGAGGCGCAGGATCTCGGCGCCGTATTTCTGGATGACTTCCTGCGGGGCGAGGACGTTGCCGGTGGATTTGTGCATGGCGCGGCCCTGTTCGTCCAGCACCATGCCGTGGGTGAGCACGGCTTTGTAGGGCGGGTGGCCGTTCAGGGCCACCGACGGGATGAGCGAGGTCTGGAACCAGCCGCGGTGCTGGTCGGAGCCTTCCAGGTACAGGTCGGCCGGGAAGAACTCGCCGGCGCCGAGCATCCCGCCCTTCAGGACGGCGTACCAGGAGACGCCCGAGTCCAGCCAGACGTCCATGATGTCTTTCTCTTTGGAGAATTTGGTTCCGCCGCAGGAGCATTTCTGCCCGGGCTCCATCAGACCTTCGACG
>JAJZVJ010000153.1 GCA_021845705.1 bacterium | reverse complement strand
GCCCATGATGTTGCCCATATAGGTGGTTCCCGCCACGGCCACCGTGCCGTCATGGCAGGACAGGCAGAGCGCGGACTTGGTGCCCGCGAGGCTGGAAGGCGAAGCGTCGTAGGCCGCGGAATTCGGGCCCGTGTATTTCGGGTTCGTATTGTACAGGTTGTAGCTGTAGCTGCTCAGGGCATGCGCCCAGAGGGGCACATTCAACAGCGGCCTATGAGGCACGTGACAGGTTTTACAAGACTCGGTGACCCCCGCTATGGGCGTGCCGCCAGTGGCCGTAAAGTCGTGGGCCGACCCCGCCAAGCCGGCCAGAGCCTGGCCGACAGCGAGCGTCCCGATGATGCCCGCGGCTAATGCTATGTTAACTTTCTTCATTGATTTATCTCCTTAGTTTTTTAGTACGCCTGCTGCCGTAACGCTAAAGTTGTTCCACCGCCTATTAAGAGAACTCAACAAGCGCCCAAACTTCCGTACATAGATGCTATTAAATACCGGCGGGCCGCAATATAGCGGTAAGACAAGGAGGACATTGATTTATAACATTGATTTGCCTCAATAGAAATACCGCGCGGCCGCCTTCCGCCCGCCGGAAAAAAGCGGCGGGCGGGCGGATTGTCCCTGGTCAAGGAAGGTTATTACAGCTTATGGCAGGCAAGACAGAGGGAGGTCTGGGAACCGGGGACCCCGAAACCACGGGAGACCTCTTTATCGTGGCAGGACAGGCAGGTAACCTTGTTATCGGAAAGACGTATGCCGGGATTTGTCCGCGGGTCGTTATAGTCGCCCGGCCGGCGGCGCATAACTTCCATATAATCCATGCCCACCGGGTGGCTGGCGGAGCCGCCGTCGTACGCCGGATCCGGGTACCCGGAGTTTCCGGAGTAAGAGCTGTCTACCGGGGCGATCGTGCCGTCATGGCAGGACAGGCAGGAAAACACGCCCCGCGCCATAGAAGAGTTGGCCGCGTGCGCGGTCTCCCCCGTTTCCGGGACCGCCTCCGGGCGGCTGCAGGGATGCCTCTCCCTGAGCGAGTCGCGGAAATAGGGCTGTACGCGGACCTGCCTGCCGCGATGAAAGACGATAAGGAAAAGGGGCAGCAGCAACAGGGTTAATTTTATAGCGTTCTTAAACTTCATAAAAAAGTTCCGTAACGTGCCCGGCCATAATGTTATAGTAGACGCCTTTTAGTTTGTCAATAGGCAAAGGGCCTATATTGTACCCTGCTTTAGTAGCGTTGAAGAAAGCTAAGAATTATCCAACGCAGAATGAGCATGAAACCTGTTTTGCCTTGAAAACCGTGGCTATTCCGTCCATAATCTGTAGCTATGATGATGGAAATGGACGATTCAAATCTCAATTTCAGATTCTGTGAATGGAGGCATGAAAACGGCTAATTATTTCTGAAAACTTGCCGCCATAAACAATATTCAACAGCAAAAGCCCTGACCACTTTCTTCCAGAATTACAGCCTGCGCCGGGCCGGCGGCGGGCGGTGATATAGCGAGGGGCACTAAACCTAAGGGCTCGCGTCAGAATAATATGACCATTTGGAGGCCCATATTTGAGCCGGATGCAAGGCGCGACGAACGAGCATACTGGTGGTCTGTGAGTTCGGAGCAACGCGGCAGCCGGCTCAAAGATGGGCCTCCCCCGCACCGACGGTGCGGGGGCTGGCCGCTTTTGGGCTGCGCCTTCGCGGCGTTCCGCTAACGTACGTGTAGTACGTGTCGCTTCACGCCGCTTCGGCTCGCTCCAAAATCGACTCAGCCAAATGGTCATATTATTCTGACGCGAGCCCTAAGCCGCTTTTCCGGCTCTCCCCGGAGCGCGGTATTTTCTTGCGGATTTTGCGTTTTATTTCCGTTTTCTTGTCCGCTCCAAAGCCGGCCTGGGGGCGGTTTTCTTTGCCGTTTTCCGGAGCGGAGTTTTTGTTTTTGCCTTAGCGGCGCGGCGGGGAATGGGGTGCCCCGGCGCCGTGGCGCCATCCGGTGTGCCGCCGGCTGCCAGATCTATTCCAAACACCTCGCTAATCTCCGCCGTTGAAAGTGTGGCGTGGTCGGCGCCGGTTTTAGCTCCGGTCAAAGCCTTAACAGCGGAGGAATCGCCTACCAGGTCCTGGTGGCTTACATGCCGCAGCAGGAACAGCAGCTCCGGCTTCTCGTCAAGGCGCGCGCCCACTCCGTAAAGCGCCGCCGCCACGTGCTTGCACATCTCCGCCCAGTCCGGGCACGAACAAGCCAGTTTTATTTCCTTCGGCGACGGGAACAAACCGCTGTCGCGCCGCGTCATAATTTCCATCACCCGCCGAGAAAGTTTCCCCTCAAGCAGTTCCATCAGAGAACCGATGCCCCCCGCGCATTCCCGGCACAGGGCTTTCCAGCGCTCTTCTTTCACCGGCTCAATCGTTATTTTAACTTTGTATAGGCGTGAGCCGCTGACCAGGGCTTCAATTTCCCCCTGCCGGATATCCAGATGGACTACGGACCCGTTGCGCACATACGAGCGTCCGCGCGGCATTCTGTTAGAATAATCGCTATAGGACTCCAGGTTGGCGCACCACGCTTTACCCCAGAAAGTGCCGGCGATAGTTCTCCCCTCCAGTCTGACCGGCGCCTGGGTTGCGCCGCTCTTAACCAGTTTCGCGGCTGCCTTTTCGGCGCGGCGGCGCTTTTCGTCCGCGCTCACATACGGTTTATGATAATAATCCGAGCGTCCCCACCAGCCCATAGGCTATCTCCTTATTGCGCCCCGGCGGCGCGGTTGATATCAAGCGACACGAACTTCAGCAGTTCCTTGTTGTCCATTTCAGTAAGCAGCTTTTCCCCGCCGCCGCCGATTACGCTGTCCGCCAGCCGCGCTTTGTCCGCCAGCATTTCGTCGATGCGTTCCTCAAGCGTACCCCGGCAGACGAACTTGTGCACCAGCACGTTGCGCTTCTGCCCTATCCTGAAGGCCCGGTCCGTGGCCTGGTTTTCCACCGCCGGGTTCCACCAGCGGTCGAAGTGTATCACATGCGACGCTTCAGTCAGGTTCAGGCCGGAGCCGCCCGCCTTGGAGGTAAGCACGAAAAACGGCGGGCCGTTCTCGGCCTGGAAAGCGTCCACCAGGCCCCGGCGGGCTTTAACCGGGGTGCCGCCGTGCAGCGCCAGCCCCGCCCGCCCGAATATTCCAGCCAGGAACTCAAGCAGCGGCCCGGTCATTTCCTGGTATTGGGTGAACACCAGCGCCTTTTCCTGGCGGGAGGCTATCTCCTCGGCAATAGCCCGCAGGCGCTGGAACTTGCCGCTTTCCGCCTCGGCGTAGCCGCCGTCGCGCAGCCAGTGCGACGGGTGGTTGCAGATCTGCTTGAAGCGCGTCAGGTAAGCCAGCACCAGGCCGCGGCGCTGTATCCCCTCCACCTCTTCAACTTTTTCGGCCAGCTCGCGGACGGCAGCCCCGTAGAGCGCGGCCTGTTTAGGCGCCAGCCCGCAATAAGCCTTCACTTCCGTTTTCTCCGGCAGGTCCGCAATCACGCTTTTATCCGTCTTCATGCGGCGCAGGATATAGGGTTTTACCAGCGCCCGCAGCGCGCCCGGCGCGCCGCCGCCACCGGCTCCGGCTTTTAGGAACTCCCCGAATTTGCCGGCGGAGCCCAGCAGGCCGGGGTTGAGGAAATCGAAGATAGACCACAGATCGCCAAGGCGGTTTTCAACCGGGGTGCCGGTCAGCACCAGGCGTTGCGCGCAATTAAGCTCTTTAACCGCACGGGTCTGGCGGGCCGCTGGATTTTTTATGGCCTGCGCCTCGTCGAGCGCCACCACGTCCCAGCGGGTTTTGCGCAGGCTTTCCAGCCGCGCCGCAAGCCCGTAGGTGGTCAGCACCAGGTCGCAGCCGGCCGCCGCCCTGCCGAAATCCTTCTGCGCGGACTTCCAGTCCTCCGGGGACAATTCAGAGGGATGCAGGATACGGTATTTAAGCCCCGGGGCGAAGCGCAGAATTTCCGCCCGCCAGTTGGCCAGCAGTGATGCCGGCGCCACCAGCAGGCTGGGCCGGGCGGGTTTACCCGCGCGGCGCCGCGCCTTGCGCGCCAGCAGCAGCGCCAGCACCTGCACGGTTTTTCCCAGGCCCATATCGTCGGCCAGGCAGGCGCCGAGCCCCAATTCCGTCATAAACCGCAGCCAGCCCACTCCGGTCTTCTGGTAAGGCCGGAGCTCGGCCAGCAGCCCCGGCGTCTCCGGCGGCTCGCCGGCCTTGCCGGGCTCGCGCAGTTTTGCCAGGGTAGTCTCCAGCCAGGCGCCGGGTTTAAGCCCGCTCCATTCCCTTACCGCCGCGTTCCCCGCTCCGTCTTCGGTCGCGCCGTCAATATTCGCGCCGGAAAGCATGCGCATCGCCTCCGCGAGGGTAAAGCCTTCCTCCGCCGACCGCTTCATGTTCTCCCAGTGCTCAAGCGCCGCCCCCAGTTTTTCCGCGTCGGCTTCCACCCAGCGCCCGCGTATCAGCGCCAGCCCGCCGGAAGATCTCATCAGAGCTTCCCATTCCGCGTCCGTCAGCGGTTCCCCGTCCAGGCTTTTTTCCACCGTAAAATCCAGCAGGGTATTAAGACCCAGCGCCGTGCCCGCCGCATTGCCCAGCTTTACATTTACCCGCGCCCTCGGCGCCTGGCCGGCGCGCCACCAGTCGGGCAGGCGTACCACCACCCCGCCTTCCGCCAGAATTGGAGCTTCTTTAAGAAAGCGGTATGCCTGGGGCGGCGTCCACGCCAAAGGCTTGAACAGCGCCCCTGTTTCCAGCAGCTCGCGGGCCAGCGCGCTTTTCTCCGACGCCGAGCGCACCGGGGACAGCAGGCGCAGCAGGGCCGCTTTATTGTCTTCCCCGGCGTATTCCTTAAGCGCTTCCGCCAGCGGCTGGTATTTCAGCCGGCCGTGCCCGGACATCCCGGCGGCGTAGGTGGCCAGGAAGGCGAAAGGATAGTTTTCGTTTTTGCGGTTCTCGGCCAGGTGGAAAACCACGCGGCCGACTGAATGCCAGGCGGGGTTCAGGGATTTTATAAATTCCGCCGGCCCGCCTGTGTGTACGGCGGCTTCAGCCCTGACGTACGCGTCCAGCGAGTTCCAGGCAGTCGTCAGGGCTTCCGGGGTGAGATACTCGCCGCCCTTCATCGGGGGCAGGCGCTCAAGCCAGGAGCGGATTTCGTCCTCCGGAGCGGGCAAGGCGGCCGGCATTTCCGTTGTCCCGGGCGCGGCGCCCTGGCAGAAAAGCGAAAGATACCGCCGCCCCAGCTCCCGCCAGAACGAGACGTGCGCCGGCAGGGGCGTATCCAGTTCCCGCGAAACCAGGTGCAGCAGCCCCTGCGCGCTCCCCGGCGAAAAAGCCTTTTGCGCGCGCTCCGCGGCCGGCGCCTCCGGCCAGGCCTCCTCCCCGCCGGAAGGGTCCCAGTACAAATGCCCACGCGAATTAACCGCGATAGCCGGATTTAATGGAAGCTCAGTCATAAAAACACACCCGCGGCTTACTCCGCGCGCAAGGCCGCGGGCTATAGTCCGGACGGAGTTACTTGTTGTGGCAAGTAACACACAAAGCGCCGGCGGCGTTGGATTTCACCAGCATATTTTCCGGTTCCGCGCGGGCCAAAGAGGAAAAAACTTTTTTTAGCCGGGGTTAAAGGTCTGACAAGAATATCCATACCAGTCACCTCTACAGATATTATAGCAGGTGGATTATGGAAACACACACTCCATTATTGGCCCATTTGGAATTACCGCTTCCATACAGCGATAGGATAAAAGTCCGGACGAGATAGAAACGGCGCCGGAAGCGGCGAAGACCACCTGGACGGGATCTCCGGGGTCAGGAAAAAAACGGCGCCTGCGCAGGCCTTGAAACCGCGCCCGCCCCGAGTGACAAATAGGGAAAAGGGGACTATTGGCAGGTGGTTTTTTAAGGGGGCGTTTTTTTGTTCTTCCCGCCCAGGCAGCACTTTTTGTATTTGAGGCCGCTGCCGCAGGGGCAGGGGGCGTTACGCCCGCGGCAAACGGGGTCCGCGCCGGCGCCGTTTTCAGGCGCTTTTGCTCCGCCACATGGCGTCCGAAATCACGCAAAAACCCGTAGCGGCGGCGCAATTCGGCGGGCAGGTCACCCGCTGCTTCAAAAAGCCCGTCCGCAATATCCCGCAACCGGCCGGGCTGTCCGCCTTTAATCTCCTTAATCCTGAGTTTTCCGTTTTTAACGTTGTATACGACATCTCCGAGCAGGGTTGCGGTGAGCCGCAGGTAAGAAGGCGCGCGGCCGAACAGCCGCGCTATCGCGTTCAACAGCCGCCTGCGCGGGGGCGCGGGCGGGACTTGATAGATGGCGATATGCGCTTCAGTACAGTCGCATGAGGGCGAGATGCAGTAGGAATCTTCCGC
>JAJZVJ010000152.1 GCA_021845705.1 bacterium | reverse complement strand
CTGCGGGCGGACACCGGCGTAGAGGCCGCGCAGCCGATGCAGCACCGTTTCGCCTACGTAGGCAACGACCTGCAGGATATATACGGGATAGATCCCGCGCATATCGGCGAAGCGACAATGATCTCCGACGCCTATTTCAGCGGTCATAACGCCAAAGAGACGCTGGCTCTCCTGGCGCGGACCCCCGACGGAGTACTGGTTTCCCAGGAAACGGTGAACGATTTCCAGCTGAAACCGGGGGACCTGCTGAACCTGCGTTTGATCTTTTCCGGCGACAATAAATACCACACGGTGCCGTTCCACTTCGTGGGGATAACGCGGGAATTCCCGACCGCGCCGAGGGATTCGTTCCTGGTGGCGAATTCTTCCTACCTGGCTGAAAAGACCGGCCTGCCCGGCGCGGAGATCGTGCTGCTGCGCGCGGGCGGGGATCCGGCGGCTGTAGCCGCGCGCGCGCAGGCCGTGGTCCGCGATCTTACGGGAGTAAAGGTCACCGACCTCGGGTCCGTGCAGCGCGCCATCAGCTCCAGCCTGACGGCCGTTAACCTTCAGGGGCTGACGCGCCTGGAACTGGCTTTCGCCGTGCTGCTGGTGGCGGGCGCCGCGGGACTCATCCTGGGGTTCGGCATGGCGGAACGCCGGCGGATGTTCGCTATCCTCACCGCGCTCGGCGCGAAAGACGGCCAGCTGGGCGCGTTCCTCTGGAGCGAGGCCCTGCTTATGCTGGCCGCCGGCGTATCGGGCGGCGCGTTCCTCGGCGCCGGGGTGGCGCAGGTGCTGGTCAAGATGCTGACGGGCGTTTTCGACCCGCCGCCGGAAGCCCTGGTTTTCCCCTGGGGCTATCTGCTCCCGCTCGGCGCGGCGGCCATAGCCTCCACGGTACTGGCGGTACTGGTTGTCCGCCGGTATTCCAGGCGGCAGGTGCTGGAAAGCATCCGCGGGTTGTAATAAGCGGGAAACACGGGGCGCGGTTTTCCGCCGGCGCTCCGGGGCTTCTAGCCCTTCACGCAATCTTCATTTCCACCATATACACTTATATAAAGAAGTAAATCCCAGAATCAGCCCGGGTCCAAGGCGCTACAATGAAATTATCGCAAAGCAGACAAATGTTGAACAAAGTTCCGGAACTGACCCTTTACTTCTGGATCATCAAAGTTCTATGCACTACGGTCGGCGAAACCGCGGCGGATTATTTAAGCGAGACGCTTAATTTCGGTCTGACCAAAACCTCACTGGTCATGGGCGCGCTGCTTGTGATAGTGCTGGCCTTCCAGTTCGCGAAGAAAAAATATAAACCGTCCGTTTACTGGCTGGCGGTAGTTCTTCTCAGCATTGTCGGCACCCTGATCACCGACAACCTGACGGACCATCTCGGTGTCCCCCTGCAGACGACCACCCTCATATTCTCTATCGCGCTCGCCGTAATATTCGCGGCCTGGTACGCGGTAGAGAGGTCGTTGTCCGTTCATTCCATTAAGACTACCCGCCGGGAGGCCTTCTACTGGCTCACTATTCTTTTCACGTTCTCCCTGGGTACCGCCGCGGGCGATCTCGTCGCGGAGCAGTTTAAGCTCGGGTATTTGACTTCGCTGTTCATCTTTGCCGGCTGCATTGCGCTCATCACCGCCGCCCACTACGCTTTCAGGCGGATCTTGGCCGCGGAGCATAAGCACCAGTCCACGAACGCGGTCCTCGCTTTCTGGCTGGCCTATATCCTGACCAGGCCGCTGGGCGCGTCTATCGGCGACTACCTTTCACAAGCCCCCGCCGCCGGCGGTCTCGGCCTTGGGACGACCGGGACAAGCGCTCTCTTTCTCGTCACTATCCTGGCTCTTGTCGTCTATCTGACGCTCACAAAAAAGGATGAAACCGGTACCCGTGAAAAAAGCGCGCCGGATGCCGCTTTGGCCGGGAAGCTGGAGGGTGAAATCGTTTAGTTTCCCGTGGCCGGCTCCGGACCGTAACTTGAGGCGAATAGCAGGGAAACAAATAAAGCGGTTAGGAAAGCTAAGCTGCGCTTTAAACCCGGACGCGAGAGCAGGCTATATGAAGTCAGGCGCGCTGCGATACTATGGAAGCAAAGAGAACCGAACATCCCTATAGAAATATCCTGCTCGTGTTTGTCCCGGTACTGCTTGCTTTTTCAAGCTTGTACAGGATCATATCCCTGAGAATCGACAGTGACGAATCCCAGCATATGCATATTGTATGGGATTGGACAAGGAAGATCGTTCAATACAGAGATGTTTTTGACAACCATACTCCGCTTTTTCATATTCTTCTTGCTCCGCTCATCAAATTAGTAGGCGCTACTCCCTACATCATAACGGTCGGGAGAGCTTTAATGCTCCCGTTGTTCGTCGGTAATCTGATCTTCGTTTATCTGATCTCAAAGCTGATCTTTAATAAGAACATAGCATTGTGGCTGGCTTATTTCGCCGGATTTTTTCTTATTCTGAGCGGCGTCGCCGTGGAATTCAGGCCGGATAACCTGTGGATATTGATCTGGCTGGGATCCGTTTATTATCTTTTGAAGAGCAAAGTGAACCTTTCATCGGGGATAGTGTTCGGTTCCCTTATGGCGATTAACAGTCTGGTTTCACTTAAAACCATGGCTTTTCTGCTGCCGGCGCTGCTACTCGCTGTTATCCTTTCGGCTATTGCCGGAAGAACACAGGAAAAAAACAAGTTTAATGTTGATCATGCCGACGCCTTGAAGTTCATAGCCGGTTTTGCCATAGCTTGGCTTATCATATGGGCCGTTTTTGCGGCTATCTTTTACAGGCTGCACGCGCTGAACGCTATGATCTATGGCACCGTATTGCACAACCTCGTCGGGAGTCACTATCTCAATCTCTGGCTTAAATCCGGCATAGCAATGTTGTGGTGTCTGGCGGGAATCGTGTCGGCCCGGTATTGTGAAAGATCAAGCAAAGCCTTTGTATTTTTCCTGCTGCTTGTCTTCTCTCTGCTCGCGGTATCCGTTCTGTATCCGGTTCTGGAGAGAGAAACTAGGCTGATAGTTTCTCAGATGGCCATTATCCTGGCCGGCGGCCTGTTGCTGCAAAAGCTTTATGAGAAGGTTTCGCTGAAAAGATTTACACTCTACGTTTCCGCGTTGTTCCTTGTTTCTTCATCGGCCGTTATGGCGCTCCCGTCTTACAGGAACGAAAACACGGGATACGAGAGAATGTATTCCGATCTCCTCAAACTTACGGACGACTCCGATTACGTAATGGACGCGAAAGGTGAGAACATCTTCAGGCAGCGCCCTTACTATTTTGCCTTCGAGTATTTTACCAAGAAGAGACTGTCCGGGTCCCTTCTTGATAAAAAAGAAATAATCGCGGATATCATAAGAAAGAAGGCGGATGTGATAGTGGAGTCCGACAAAGCGGTGTTCCCGGCGAATCTCACGGCTTTTTCCGACAGCGAATATGTTTATGTGGCCCCTAATATCAAGGTCGCGGGGAAAAGGATAGCGGGGCGGCTTTCGCCCGGGAGAAGCATGGAATTTGATATGGAACTAGGGGGTTGCTACACTGTATTATCTAAAGATAGAAACGTAAAAATACAGATCGACAACAGCATTCTGGCCGCCGGTAAAAGTTTGTTCCTGTCCCGGGGAATGCACCGCATTGCTGCGAAGAGCGGCCTGGTGGTGTCCGGCATCACCCTGGTGCTGACTAAAGCGATAGAAAGAGGGTTTTATCCCGTCGGAATGTAGGTCCTCCGGCGGCTGTAAGGATTTTAACGGCCCGGGCGCGGGCGGCGGCGCATAATTGTCCTGCGAAGGGCGGGTTTCGGCGCTGAAGCCGGTAAGCATGCGCCTTGCCTGGCAAAGCCGGGGAAAAAGCCCCGCGCCATGCGCGCCCGGCCAGATGAGGTGTATTCCTCCCGAAGGGCGCCCGCTATGCGGGCGGGAAGTTGCAACTGCAACTTTCAGGTTAGGCGCCTCTGAGAGAGGTCTGGCAGCGGCGTTCAGTTTTTGTTAGGCGGCCTGTGGACGCCGGGGACTGCGCGAATTGCGCGTCCGTGCCCGCCGAAAGGTTTTGGCCCGAGGCTTGCGCAGGATCTCGGAATCCCAATTCATGCGTTTTTCATCTTAATTTTGTAAAGTACTGCTGAGGAGAATTCACAACCTGCAGCCTGCGGGATTCGGTTTTTAGCTTGCGTGCGTTATGAAGATATCTACCGTCATTTTTTTAATCTCGGCGACATTTATTTTTCCAGGACGGCTTTTCGCGCTGGGCCTGGACGATTGCGTTAAAATGGCCGTGGCCAACAGCCGCGCTTTGAAGGCGTACGGGCGCCTGAGCCGGTCTTCGGAGCAGGCTTATAAAAGCGCGAAAGCTTCGCTCCGGCCGGCGCTTTCCGCTTCCGGGGAGAGCGATTACACTGTTTACCAGGGCGGATCCGGACTGCGCGACGGGCTGCTTGGCCAGGCGGGCGTCCAGCTTTCCCTGGACCTGCGTAAGACGCTGGCCGGCGCGGAGTTGGAGAGGCTTGATACGGAAAAGAGCGGCCTTGAGGCCAAATTGGCGGAAAAAGACATTATCCGGGGCGTTACGCAGGATTACTATAAACTTTACATCCTGCTGAAAAAAAGGGACGATTACGATGAAGCGGTGAAGTATTTCCAGTCGCATATCGAGGATATAGAAAAACTGGAACACGCCGGGATGGACCTTAAGCTTGACCGGGTAAGAGCTGAAATACAGCTTAACTCCCTGGAAGTAGCGCGGCGCGCTTTGGATGCCGATATGGCCGCCGTGCTGAAGTCCCTTTCTTCCGCGGCGGGGAAAGACTTGAAGGCGGAGGAGATGGTCTTTGACGACGGTCCCGCGCTGCTCGAAGGGCTGTCGGGCCGGGAAGAGCGGCCGGCGGCGGGCTCCGCGGCCCCGCTGCTGTCCTTCTCCGTCCGCCTTAACAGGCTTGAAACAGCGTCGGCGTTTGAGGCGTACCGCCGCACGGGCTTTGTCTACGCCCCCGCTCTGCAGTTCGGGCTGGCCCGCAATATCAGCCCCATAGACCCGGCCATGGAGCTCTACAGAACCTATCTTGCGGTAAGCCTGGACGTGTTCGACTGGGGCGCGCGGGCCGGCGGAAAACAAGCCGCTCTGGAAGCGTACCGCGCGCGCGTGGAGACGGAAGCGGAGAATAAAAGGCAGCTCGCGCTTTCCCTGGCTCAGTTGGGCGCCGGGATGCGCTCCGCGGCTTCCGTTTATGACGCCCTTCGCTCGAACTATCTTAGCGCCGCCGGCAACCTTGAGACGGCGAAAACCTATTACCGCCAGGGGAAAATAAAAGAAACCGACCTGCTCAGCATCTTCTCCGAATATCTGGCCGCAAAGGAACAGTCCCGCGACGCCCTGGGCCTCTACCTGGATAAAAAAACCGAGCTTGAGTATCTGCGCGCGGGGGAGACGGAATGAAAAAATTCGTGGACTGGCTGGACTCGAACCGGATCGCCATAGTTTTCGCCGCTGTGCTGCTGTGCGCGGGCGGCCTTTATATGTACCGGGCGCTGCCGAAAGATGTTTTCCCGAACAGCGAATTTCCCCGTTTCCAGGTGGTGGCGGATATCGGCTTCGCCTCGCTTGAGACCACGGAACTGAATATCACCCGCCCGCTCGAGGAAGCTCTTAAGACCGTGCCCGGGGTGCGGGAGACCCGCTCCATCACCGAACGCGGGACCTCCACTATAGATATCTATCTGAAATGGGGCACGGACCTCAACCAGGCGTGGCAGTACATCCAGTCGCGCATAGACCAGACCCGCGCCCTCATGCCGGCGGCGGCTTCGGTGCAGACCACGAAAATGACCACCAGCGCCTACCCCATGTCGGAGTACGGGGTGTGGTCCGACACGCTCACTTTAAAACAGCTTTATACTACCGTGCGGTATTCGGCCGTGCCCCGCCTGATAGGCGTGGACGGCGTGGCCCGACTCGATATCATAGGCGCGGAAGAGCCGGAGATCTGGGTGAAGATCAGCCCGGAAAAGCTGGCGGGGTATAATCTCGATCCCGCGGCCATCTCCGCCGCCGTGGCCGATATCAACAATGTTTCTTTTCTCGGCACCGTCACGCAGGCCGGCAAGACCACTTTCGCCGTCGGCGGCAGCAGGCTCGCCGGCGTGCCGGATATAGGCGCGGTGGTCATAGCCAGCCGCATGGGGAAGCCGCTTTACCTGCGCGACGTGGCGGAGGTTACGGAAGGCCGCGCGGAGATCCGGCGCCTGGTCAGCATAAACGGGCATAAGGGCCTGTTCATAGACGTGCTCAAGCAGGGTGAGGCCGACGGCCTGCGCCTGGGCTCGGACCTGGACGCCAAGTTCGCGGAGCTGGAGAAGGAATACGGCGGGAAGCTGCACGTGGCCAAGTGGGACCTCTAGATCGGA
>JAJZVJ010000151.1 GCA_021845705.1 bacterium | reverse complement strand
GGAAAAGCCGTTGCCGGGGACGAAGGTTTTGCGGATATAGACCGCGGCGAATGGGAAGGACTTTCCCATGAAAAAGTGAAAGAAAGGTGGCCCGCCCTGTATGACAGCTGGCTTTACGCGCCGAAAGAAGTCCGCTTCCCGGGCGGAGAGACACTGGAGACCGTCCAACGCCGGGCCTGGCAGGCTTTCCGGCGCGTCAGCGGCGGCGCAGGGGGGACCGTGGCGATAGTCTCCCACCATGTCACGCTGCGCGCGCTCCTATGCGGCCTGCTGGACCTGGACCTCTCCCATTTCCGCCAGTTCGAGCTGGTCCCGGCCTCGGTAAGTGAGGTACGCCTTGAGCACGGCATCTGGGTGATACACCATCTCAACGACACCCGGCACCTGGCGGCGGGCGGGGAAGAAATAGCGGACTCTAAAAACAAAGCATGAGTGCCAGAAGAAAGAAAACAGACTACAGGTACCTCCCGCTGCGGGCGCGGCTCGCTATGATCGCGCAGGGCAAGAAGAGTAAATGCGGTATAAGCAAAACCGCGGCCCGCTACGCCACGCCCGAGGCGGAGCTGGAGCGGGAACGCTTATTGGGACCGAACCCCTGGGCGGGGTTCAACCATAATAATATCGCCTGCGAATTGTTCAGAATGGATTCCATCAAGCTCGCGATCGCGGAGTTCGAGGAAGCTGTAAGGCTGAATCCCTGGGAAGCTATTTTCAAGATAAACCTGGCAAGGGCGTATATACGCAACGGAGAATTTGAAAAGGCGGGGAGCAACCTCGCGGAGGCAGCCAAGCGCGAGCCGTTTTCGCCCGAGGGCTTCTTCGCCGGGGGCCTGCTTTGCGAGGCCACCGGCAAACAGCAGGAAGCTGCGCGTTGTTACGAAGAATGCCTTAAATACTGCCCGGAAGGCATTATCAGGAACCAGGCGGCCGAGAACCTGGCCGTAGTGCGGCGGATGAACAAGAATAAATCCGGAAAGTGACAGGCGTCGGCATATTTTCTGGACAGGTTTGTACCGATACGATAAAAAGGAAGGTTGTTACCATGCTCAAAACGAACAGATATATTCTCGCGCTTGCCCTTGCTCTGTCTTTGGGGTCCTGCGACGGCCGCCGTGTTTCCCTAGTAGAGAGGGCGGCGCATCATGTCGCGGGCTCGCCCTTCTATGTAAACGCGGAAGTTTACAAAACCTCCGCCTTCCAGCCCCCGCCCGCGCCGGGCTCCGAAGCGCAGAAAGCCGACCTGGCCGCGGTACTGGACTGGCAGCAGAAGCGGACCCAGCAGGACTGCGCCAGGTCCCAGGCCACCGCCGACGCGGATTATGATTTCTTCTGGGGCGACAAGCCGCTGTTCCCTTCGCCGCTGCCGCCCGAGGTTAAAAAGTTCTTCAAACACCTGGATTTTGACGCAGGCGAAGCCATCCACAACATGAAGAACCGGTACGCGCGGCTAAGGCCGTTTAAGGGTTACCCGGCTGAAGTGCTCCCCTGCATAAAAAAAAGCAAGAGTTACTCCTATCCCAGCGGCCACGCCTCTTATTCCCGGATATTCGCAGGCGTGCTTGGGGATATTGCGCCCGCGCGCAGGGAGGAGTTCATAAAAAGGGCCGACGAGATGGCGGCCGACCGCGTGGTGGGCGGCGTGCATTACCCCACGGACATAGCCGCCGCGAAAGTTTTCGGTGATGAATTCCATTCCCAACTGCTTAAAAGCCCCGCCTATCTCAAGGACGTGGAACGGATGAAGGAACTGCTGTTGAAATAAAGGCGGGACGCGGCGTCAGATTTAACTTTTATTTTGCCGCGCCGGCGCGCAGGATGGAGTCGCGCGTCAGCATCCCTTTAAATACCCCGTCCTTGTCCAGGACCGGGACCCGTTTAAGCCGCTTAGCCACCATCAGCTTGATGGCCTCGTCTATGGGATCGTCCTCGTGCAGCGAGAAAATATCCGTGCGCATTATCTCGCCGGCGGTTTTGGCCCGTAGCGCCCGCAGGAATTCCCTGTTCCTGCGCCCGGCAGCGGTAAAAGAAAGTTTGCTCACAAAATAATCCCAGAGCCCGGCCTTGTGCTCCGAAAAAGCGTTCAGGAGCACGCTGTCGGAAATAAGCCCCAGCAGTTTCCCATCCCCGCCCACCACGGCCACCCGCTTTATATCTGTGGTCTCTATCAGCTTTACCGCGTCCCAGACAGGCGCGTCCTGCGGCAGAACGGGAGTGTCCTGGCGCATGGCTTCGCGCACGGTTTTAACATTGCTCAGGATCACCTCGGAGTGCTTCAGGGACTGCCAGTCCGGGGCTTTATCGAGGATGGTCTTAAAAACGTCCAGCCGCGAGACCATGCCGGTAAGCTTACCGGCCTTGTCCACCACCGGCAGCCGCTTGAGGCCGTTCTTGAGCATCGTCTCCACGGCGGCGGAAAGATTCTCCTCTTCGTTCGCCGTTACGAGCGGGGAACTCATCAGGTCTTTGGCCGTAAGGCCGGACAGAGTTTCCTCTAATACTTTTAGGTGATGGGCTGCCAGGTCCGTCAGCAGGCCTAAGCGCAGCGGCATCCCGGCGCGGCGCAGCAGGTCTCCCTGCGTTACTATGCCGGCGGGCCGCCCGTCAGCGTCGGTTACCGGTATGCCGTGGAATTCGGACTCCGACAGGATTTTAATTATATCCCCTGCCGGCGCAGATACCGGCACACTTACGGGCCCGCTGGTCATAATATCGCGCACCTTTACCTGCCTGGGGATAAGCTGTTTGCGGGATTTGTGCCAGCGCACCTCTTTTTCTTCCACCGTCATTATCCCGTCCTCGGTCATGCGTTCAAGTATGGGCAGGACGGCGTCCTTTTCCCTGGACGGCATTATCACGGTTATTTCCAGCGGCATGTTGTAAGAAAGCACCTCAACGCCGAAAGTGGCTATTTCTCCATTCTCGTAGCAGCCGGCTACCGCCTTGCTTACCAGGCAGCGGGCCGATATTTTCAGGCCGTGCACGAAATTTATTATTGCCTGCGAAAGAGTCTTTCCGTCGTAACGCGCCTCCTCGGAAGTGTAGATCCTGACCACGGTATAAGGCAAAGGCATCAGTCCCCCTAAATGAACCGGCTTGTAAGTTTAAGGCCGGAGACGACGAGCGCCAGGCCGGCCACGTTATTTACCGCTATGTTCAGCAGCGGTATGACAAAGCCGCCGCGCGCGGCCACCACGCTTTCCATGGCGTAACTGGAAAAAGTCGTAAGCCCGCCCAGGAAACCGGTGACGAAGAAGAGGCGCAGTTGCGGCTGCATAAGGTCGGTCTTTTCAGCCAGGGCCAGCGCCACGCCTATCAGGAAGCAGCCGGCCAGGTTCACTATCATGGTTCCCCACGGGAAATCCGCGCCCAGCAGCTTGCCGGCCGCCAGCGTTGTTAAATATCTGGCGGAAGCGCCTATGCCTCCGCCGAGGAAGACCACGAAAGTTTTTTCCATCCTATCTGACCACGATTACCGTGCAGTACGCATAGCTGAGGACGCGCTTGGAGACCGAGCCTAGCAGCCAGCGTTCCATCAGGGATTTGCCGCGGTGGCCCATCACTATGGCCTCCGCTTTCAGTTCGTTGGCGCGCTGTATTATTTTTTCCGCCGGGTGGCCGATGGCGACCTCGAACTTAATCTTCAACCCAAGATGCGCCGTTTTCTTTTTTAGTTTGGCAAAATCGGCTGAGTAGATATGCGAGGCCTCTTCCAGCATGGCCCCGGTCTCCACCGATTCAGCGGGTTCGGGCGGGCGCACCACGGACAGCACGGTGAGCTGTGCGCCGTATTTCTGCGCCATCTCGGCGGCGAAGTCGAAAGCCTTCTTCGCCTGTTCGGAAGTATCGTAAGCCATCACGATGTTTTTCATGCTTTTGCTCCTTGCGCCGCGCCGTGCGGCATGGTTGTCTGAGCGCCCGGTTCCGCCAGCAGATGACGGGGCATATAGAAGGCGTTGGCTATCATGGTGGGCACCACGGCGCTGGCTATTACGGTCGCTATCAGGTAGGAATACTGGGCGGTGTTTATCAGGTTGTGGGTGAGGCCGAAAAGGGCCGCGATGCTGCCGAACGTCAGCCCGGTGGACATCAGCAGGGTAACGTACATGCTCTCCATTTTCTTATTGCCGAAAAACTTTGAGGCCGGGTAAACCGCCGCGAATTTGGTGAACACTTTAACCCCGAGCAGCAGCAGGAAGATCACCGGGGCGCCAATCAGCGCCGGCACGGAGACCAGCGACCCGGCCCTGATGAAATAGAAAGGCGTCAGGAAGCCGAAAGTCAGCGTACGCAGGCGGCGCACCAGCACATGGTCCTTACCGACGGTGCCGGCGAGCACCATGCCTACAAGGTAGGCGGGCAAGACCGGTTCACTGTCGGCCCATAAGGCCAGGCCGCCAAGCGCGAACAGGCACAGGAGTATATATTTCGCCTCCAGTTCGGAGGGACGGCCGCCGAAGCTGGAAAAGAACCTGGAAGTCAGCCGAGGCAGCACCAGGAACACCACCACGAGCACGGCGACGAAGACCCCGGTCTTATACGTGAACGGCGCGAAGATAAGGCCCAGCGCGATCACGGTAGCCAGGTCCGTTATAAAGCAGGCTGCCAGAAGGGTTTTTCCGAAAGTGGTATGGTTAAGCCCCATCTCTAGCATCACGGCGTAAACCACGGCCACCGAAGTGGTGGACAGCGCCACTCCGGTAAGCCAGCTGGCCGGGGCCGACCAGTGCAAGACGTAAAATGCCACGGCGGCGCAACCGAGGAACGGGGCAAGGAAGCTCGCAAAACCAACTACAGAGGCCTCCTTCCATTTAAGTTTGAAGACGGTTGGGTCCAGTTCCGCGCCGGCCAGGAAGGTGAGCACCATGGCGCCGGTACCCGAGAGGAATTTTACCCAGGACTGGTCAGTGCCGAGAAAAGCGCCGCCGATGAGCGCCCCAATAACAAGCTGCGCCACAGTGCCTACTACTATTTCGGACAGCGCCGTGGCTATCTTAAGCCTGACCGAAATAAGGGTTGCCGCCAAAGCCAGCAAGAGCCACAAAGAAGCCAGGAACCAGGTTTGCATCATAATAAAAAACTCCTACGAGCAGCAGTCGCAGGAGTCATCAGCTTTTGGCGGTTGGGACCGTTTCCGGGTCCGCGGCGAACTCCATCGCCGTTATGAAAATTTTAACATATTCAAAGCGGCTTGCAACAACCGCGCCACTCACCGCGCCACTGACAAGCCGCCGTTAATGTTTTTCCTCCGGCATAAAGCTGGCGGCAGCCGATTCTATTTCATTCAGGGTGTCGGGGCTGGAGCGCAACAAGCGCTCAACGGTGTCCAGCGTGTTTTTCGCGTGTTCCAGCGCGGAGTTCATGGCGCTTTCCGCTTTATTGTTAAGGCCGGCGGCAAGCCCCATAGCCAGGCGGGTAAGATTCTTCTCCACCTCGAACGGTATCAATCCGGCGAAATGGTTTAAAAGCCTATTGCGCAAAAGCCTGGCCGGGATAAGGAACCAGAGCAGTTCGATATGGCTGTCGAAAGCCTGCCCTATCCTTACGTCGGGAGACGGCACCGCCGCCGGTCCGGGCTCCCAGCGGCTTTGCGGCAGACGGGAGCCAAGAGCCTTTTCCGCCTCCTGCGACATCCGGGCGATGAAGTCGTTAGTCATGGCCGCGAACGAACCGGCTGAATCATGCGTCAATTTTTCCAGGCGGGATTTTTCAGCCTCGAACAAAACCGCCGTCCTGGCGGCGAAGAATTCTTCCATTACGGCGTCATAAGTGCGCGTCATTTCAAGCAGGTTCAGCGGCCTGCCCGAAAGTTTTCCCTGGACTTCGGCTTTCAGTTCTTTTACTATTGCCGCCCTATGCGCAAGGATCAACTTTTCAATTTGCAGCCTGCATTGCTCGGCGTTGCGGACTGAGATCGCTTTAAAATCCTTCCGCAGGGTCTCGAACCTGGCCTTTTGTTCTAAGGCCAGCGCTTCCAATATTTTTCGTTCTTCCACGCCCTTCTGCGCAGCCGCTTTGGCGGCCAGCAGATAGTCAAGACACTGCCGCTCCAGCGAGCCCAGTTTATGTTCCAGTATCTTCAGCCGTTCGACCGCGGTATTTTCAGTCAAGGGTCTGAGAGCTTTTTCAAGAAACTCCGAGCGTAAAGCGGAGAAGCCTTCGTTTATGGAAAAAGGGAAAACCGGGATATTCCGGCCAAAACGGGCGCTAAGCCGCGCCTTTACAAAATCCAGTACCTTGGGCAGTTCCGCGGGACTAAGCCTGTCGGCTTTGGTAAGGATAACTATTATATGCGGGCTATGGCGGCGCGTTTTTTCAATAAGCTCCAGGTCCTGTTCGGAGAGCGGCGCGTCCGCGCTGACGGTGATAAGCGCGAGCCCTGTGTTCGGGAGCCAGTCCAGCGAGGTTTCGGTATTATGCCTGAAAGCGCTG
>JAJZVJ010000150.1 GCA_021845705.1 bacterium | reverse complement strand
CATCCAAAAACCTCTATTCGCCTGCAAACGCGGCTTTTGGCCGGCTGCTTCGTTGCTCCTCACTCACAGACCACCGGTATGCTCGTTCGTCGCGCCTCGCATCCTGCTCAAAATCCGCGTTTTCGCGTAATAAAGGGGTTTTGGGATGGCTTCTAGAATGTTCGGGGGAGTCTAAAGGCATATCGAATCGCCGGGCTTTTCCATGGCTATCTTTTTCCCGCTTGAAAAATTCTCCGGGAACCGCTTTCCGCCGCCTATATCATCATATAAAATCGCAAATGCCCCCGCAAAACAAAACCGCCGGGTTTCCGATAGTCCGCTCTTATTCAGCGGTTTTTCTGGCCACTATGGGCTTACCGCCCTTTATCTCTATCCGCACAGCGTCCCCGGCTTTAAGCTATGCGTCCAGCCGGAAAGTCAGCTGGCTTAACCCACCTGGGCTTGCCGGCTGGACCCGCGGTGGACTTAAGGAAGCGAGCGGTTTCCTGCGAATTTTTCAGGCAGAGAAAAGATAAGGGTAGGGGGAAACTAGCGGTAACCGGCCTTATGTCTACAGCTCAGCTGTACCGGGCCGGCATATTTTGGGATAATACTTAACATGTCTACACTTCTCGCTGCGCTTAAAACCGAAAGGGGCCGGCACGTGGCCGGGGCCGTCTTCCTGGCGGGGCTTTCGGCCATGTTCCTCTTCTGCGGTTACGAGTTCATCCGCTCGCCTGCCGAGTCCCTGTTCATAGACCGGTTCGGCGCGGGAGCCAAGCCTTACGCCATAGCCTGCGTTCCGTTCATGATGGCCGCGATGATCTACGGCTACGGGCGCCTGCTTTCCGCGGTTGGCGCCAAAAAGGCTATGGCGGTTTCCATGCTGGGGAGCGCGGCTTTCTTCCTGCTGGCCTGGCTGCTGATGGATCATGTGGGGAAGTGGCTGGTTTTCCTGCTGCTGGTCTTCAAGGAATCTTACGTGGTGGTGATCTCCGAGCAGTACTGGTCTTTCGTGAACAGCGTTCTTAAGGACGAAGAAGGAAAAGTTTTCAACGGGCCTATGGCGGGGCTGGGGGCGCTGGGTTCGCTGGCGGGCGGCTGGCTGCTGGGGCATTTCGCGGTCGGCCTCGGTACGGAGACCTTCGTGCTTTTCGCGGCCATAATAATACTGCCCGCGGCGGCGCTTTTCTGGCTCGGTTATAATAAAGCGGGGGAGCCCAAGCCTTCCGCGGCCGAGGCCGGCGGCAAGAAGGGGCACATCCACCTGAGCATCCTTAAAGAGAACCGCACGGTGCTGTTCATAGCTTTCATAATCTTCGCGGCGCAGGTGGTGGCCACGGCCCTCGACTTCCGCTTTACCCAGCTGGTGCAGGACTTCATGCCGCTCCAGGACGCGCGCACGGCTTACCTCGGGCGCTTCTGGATGAACGTGAACGTTTTCTCGTTCTCCATGCAGTTCCTGGCCACGCCGTTGCTGCTGCGCTATATCCCGCGCCGCGGCATCCTTACGGCCATCCCGGCGGTGCATATAGTCACCTGCGTGCTGCTGTTCATTAACCCCACGCTGGGCCTGGCCTCGACGGCCTTCCTGCTGTTCAAGGGTATGGACTATTCCATCTTCCGGGCGTCCAAGGAAACGCTTTATATACCTTTCTCCTACGACACGCGTTACCGCGCCAAGCAGGTGGCGGACGCTTTCACTTACCGTTTCGCCAAAGGCCTTACCGCTACCTGGGTCTCCGGCCTTACGGCCGTCGGCTCCATAGCGCCCGGCTTTTACCCGGCGCTGGGAGCCGTATTCTCAAGTGTCTGGCTGACGCTGTCCTTCCCGCTGACCGCGAAAAGGGAATAAGGGCGCAGGCTGCCTATTTTGGTAATATATCCAGGGACGGCCGCCGGCCGGAATTTTTATGCGCGTACTCGTAATAGAGGATGAAAAAAAACTCGCGGCTTTCATAGCCAAAGGCCTTACGCAGGAGGGGTTTTCCGTGGACACGGCCGCCAGCGCGGCGGAAGCGGAAAAGCAGACCCTTAACGGAGTCTACGACCTCATCGTCATGGACGTTAACCTGCCCGACGGCGACGGCTTCACGCTGCTGGAGGCGCTGCGCCGGGAGGGGGACGCCACTCCGGTCATCATGCTTACCGCCCGCGGTTCCGTGGACGACAAAGTGCGCGGGCTGGAGTCCGGGGCCAACGATTACCTTACCAAGCCCTTCGCCTTCCGCGAACTGGTGGCCCGCGCCCGCGTGCTGCTGCGTCCGGCCGAAAAAAGCACCGACGTCCTTTCCGCCGGGGACCTGGAACTGGACGTGCGGTCGCGCAAGGCCTCCAGGGCCGGGAAGAATATCGTTCTTACCAACAAAGAATTCGCGCTGCTGGAGATCATGCTGCGCAGCGCCGGGCGCCCGGTGAGCAGGGCCGTGCTGTGGGAGCACGCCTGGGAAGGCTCCTTCGAGGTGGACTCCAACGTGCTGGACGTGCACGTGGGGCGGCTGAGGCGCAAAATAGACGGCGGCGCCGCGGACAAGCTTATCCAGACGGTCTACGGCGTCGGGTACAAAATAGACGCCCCGGGGCGCGGATGACTCTGCGCAGGCGGCTCTCGCTTATGTACATGGCCGCCACCGCGGCTTTTTTCCTGCTGTCAGCCCTTACGGCGGTCTTTTTCTTCCAGCGCGGCCTGCAGGCCATCGCCGACCGCAAACTGATGTCCGCGGCCGACGAAGCGGCCGATATCCTCCGGGCTGAGGACCGCTTCGACCTTGCCGGAGTCCGCCCGCGGCTGGACCGGTTCTCGGAAAGCCTGGACGGTTTTTTTCTGAGCCTGCGCGGCGCCCGCGGGGCGCTGCTCTACAGTTCGGACCCGGAGCTGGCCGCGCTGCGGCCGCCGGCCGGCGCCGGGGTTTACTCACGGAAAAGGATATTGCTGCAGACCGTCTCCCTTCCCGCCGGTGAAAAACTCAGGACGGCCTCGCTTTTCCTGCCGGGGGTCTCGGGCGGGCTGCTGCTGGAACTGGGCCTGCCGCTGCCGTCCCCGCTGCGCTCGCTGCCGGCCGGAAGCTGGTATCTGCTGGGCGCGGCCGCGCTTCTCCTTCTCGTTGCCGCCGGCTGGGCGGGCTGGGCCATAGCCGGCCGCGCGCTGGCCCCGATAGACCGCATCGTAGAGGTGGCCAGAAAGGCGGGCGAAGGTGCTTTAAGCGGCCGCATTCCGCGCCATTCCGGGGAGGATGAACTGGGCGGCCTGATAGACGTGCTTAACGGTATGCTGGCCGCCATAGAGGCCTACTCTATAAAGCTCAGGCAGTTCGCCTCCAATGTCAGCCACCAGCTGAAGACCCCGTTAACTATAATGCGCGGGGAGACCGAAGTGGCGCTTTTGGGCAAGCCCGGCCGCGAAGAGGCGGTGGCCGTGCTGGAGAGCAACCTGGCGGAACTGGAGACTATGACGCTGGTCATAGAGGATATTCTGGAATATTCCCGCCTGGACGGCCGCGGCGCGGGCCGGCCTAAAGTAGAACGCCTCGATATTCTGGTCTCCAGAATAGCGAAAAAGGCGGCGGTGCTGGCTTTCCCAAAGTCCCAGAAGGTGGAGACGGACCTGGAGGAGGTGTCGGCGCTGGTGCAGGCCGGCAAGCTGGAGCAGGCCCTGCTGAATATAATAGATAACGCGGTGAAGAACACCCCGTCCGGGGGCCGCATAACCCTGCGGGTACGCGGCTCAGGGGGCAGCGCGGCTGTAACAGTGGAAGATAACGGCCCCGGAGTCAGGAAAGAGGACCTGCCGCGCCTGTTCGAACGCGGCTACTCCACTTCAGGCTCAGGCATCGGCCTGGGCCTGGCCAGGGCCATGGTGGAGAGTTTCTCCGGCAAAATAGAGGTCTCCTCCGCCCCGGGAGCCGGCCTGACAGTGCGCATCCTGCTGCCGGCGGCGCCGGGTCAGAACCTGCCCTCCAAACCCACCGAATAGATCCTGTCCGAATAGTTCTTCATGGCTACGTTGGAATGGTTCTCAATGTAGGTGAAAGAACCCATAGCGTACAGCCCACGCGTAATTGTGAAAACCGGCTTTAGCATTACGGAATTGGTCGCTTCGCGCCTGGTCTTAAGGAAGCGCGTGTCTACGTTGTCGTAATCTTTTTCTATCCGCACCGCCGCCGCCACCAGCTTGAAGCGCGGGGTCCATTTGCTGATGAGCCCCAGCACGGCCGAGCGGGATTTAAATGAATAATCGGGGCCGTTCGCGCCGTGGGCCTGCCAGCGCAGGCTGACGAAGGCGAGGTGCCGCTTTAAAAAGCGCCTGTTGGCCGACAGGTAGGCGGCGTTGGTGTCGGAGTTCTTCAGCGTATTGGTCTTGATATTATCCCTGCCGCGCTCATAGCCGCCCTTTATACGCAGACTGTCCGGCCCGTACCAGATCACGCCGGAGTGCGCCGCGCCGTCTTCGGCTATGGTCCCGCTCTTGTCGCCCACCAGGTCCAGGTCCAGCCCCAGGTCCAGCTTCCAGCCGGCTCCCAGGCCGGGCTTAAGGCCGGCCGAAAGGGAGTGGGTCCGGTAGTTGAAGGTAGTGTGGGTCCTGTAAGCGAAGTCGTCAAAAGAGTACGACAGCTCAAGAGCAGCGCTTTTCGCGAAAGCCGGCTCCGCCGAGAAGCCGGCGCTGAGATGGCGTATGTTGTCTTTCACCTTCGCGTTGCTGTTCACCGGCGAATTTACCAGCAGGTGGGAGATGTTGGCGTCGGAGATCATGCCGACACCGGCCGTAACCTCCCAGGTTTTCGGCTCCGGCCGGGGCCGTTTAAGGAGCTGTGCCGCGGCGCCCCCGGGGCGCGGATACTTTTCCGAACGTATATCCTGCGCCCCGGCCTGCGCCACCGCCAGTAAAAAAACGGCTGAAAGCACCTGTAGAAGTTTCATAAACGGTCTCCTTGTGCCGCGCTGTTTACTTTTTCACCGATCTTCCCGGGCCGGGGGGCCTGACGCTGATAGCCAGATCCCTGCGCGCGGAATCCACTCTCTTTTTTACGAAAACCGGGTTCAGGCCCAGTTTCAGGCTTATGGTGCCCCAGCCGTAGCCTTTGCGGTTCTCGGCCAGCAGCTCTCCCAGCGGCCTTCTTGCCATTTCGGCCACCACGAAGATCTTTACTATCTCGCCGTACCCGAAGCCTTCGGAGCGCAGGGACTCTATTTCTTCGCCGGAGCGGTTGAAGTAGTAGGACACCGCCTGGTTCTTTGAAAGTTCCGCCGTGGGCTGATTTTCGGCCGCCACTACGGGTAAGGCCGCCGAAAAGAGCAGGGTTGAGACGGACAGGAGCAGGACTTTAGCTATAGTTGTTGTTCTGTTCATGTTAGTGGTCCATCCCCAGGTCTTCCCACTCTATCGTGTCGCCCTTGTCGTCCTCTCCCGGTTCCGCCGCGCTTTCCGACTCCTTTTCCAGCCCGCTGATCTCTTTGTCGTCCTTTTCCGCTCCCTTCTCCAGCCGGTCCGCATCCGGCCCCGCGCTGTTTTTGCCCGCCGGCTCTTTTTCCGCGGCCGCCGCGCCGGCCGCTTCCGGCAGGGCCTTCTCCTCGGCGTCAACATCCACCTCGTTGAGCGACTCCAGGGCCAGCTCCATCTCTTCGGAGCCTGCCCCGGCTTCGGCCAGCAGAGCGGCCAGGTCTTTCACGGAATCTGCCGTCTGCGGCGCGTCCTCGTCCCTGGCGTTAAGTTCCAGCGCCGACTCCGCGGCCGTGTCGCCGGGCCCGGCCTCAGGCGCGCCGCTTTCCGGGGGAGTCCCGGCCCGCAGAAGCTTTAACGGGGGAAGGGCCGCCAGCAGGATCGCCGCGGCAAGGAGGAACACCGTCTTCCTCCGGAAAAGAACCTTCGCTATGCTCATAAATACGGCCTCTGTGCGCGATATTTGTCTGGTCATCCCGAAATTATAGCAATGTACCGCCAGGCCGCGCCCGCCCGGCGGAAGCCGGGCGGGGAACGCCTGTTAATCTCCGGTCTCCGGCTTTTCAGCCGCCTTGGAGTCTTCCGCCTCTATCTGCTCGCCTTTTCCGTCGGCCTCCGACTCGGTCTCGGTTTCCTTCTCGTTCTCTATTCCCTCTATTTCTTTCTCGTCCCCGGCGTCCTTGTCTAGCTCTTTTTCGTCGAGGTCTCCCACTTCCGTTTCATCCCCGGCCTCTTTGTCCATGTCTTTTTCGCTGCCGGCTTCTTTGTCCAGTTCTTTTTCTCCGCCGGACTCCTTGTCCAGTTCCTTTCCGCCCGCTTCCGGGGCTTCTTTTTCCACGGATACTTCTTTTCCGGAAGCTTCGGGAGCCTCTTTTTGGGTTTCTTTGCCGGCTTTCAGCTCTTTTTCGCCGGCTGCCGCCCCGCTGGCCTCTTTTTCCGCGGGCGCGGCGGTCTTTTCGCGGCCGATCCCTTTTGCTTTCAGGTCTTTAAGGGACGCTCCGGCGCTTTCCGAGACCTCCGTCTCCGCCTTGCCCGCCCCA
>JAJZVJ010000149.1 GCA_021845705.1 bacterium | reverse complement strand
AAAAAGAATCACCGACTTTGCCGTTTTTCCTCAATCCATATATTTGAGCCTGTTTTTTCACCGTTTTGGTGAAAGTCCAATATGCGCTTTCTCGACGCAGGTTCAAAAATTACGTGAACTTCTGGGTGAGCGGACGCCCTGAATACGGCTTAATGCCGAGGCCGCGCAAATTGTATCATAGTAGGGCGAATCAGGAGCGTGCGGCAGCGGGGCGTGGCGCGGGCTTCCTGTCCGCCGCCCGGATATGTTTAATGCGGCCAAGGAGAACCAGATGAGCGGGAATAAAAAAGTGGTGCTGGCTTACAGCGGCGGCCTGGATACTTCGGTCATCCTGAAATGGCTTTTAGAGGAAGGTTATGAAGTCATCGCCTACATTGCCGACGTGGGGCAGGCCGGGGATTTCAAGAAGGCCAAAGAGAAAGCCCTTAAAGTGGGCGCTTCAAAAGTTTATATCGAGGACCTTAAAAAAGAACTGGTCACGGATTATATTTTCCCCATCTTCAAGGCGAACGCGCTTTATGAGGGGCGTTACCTGCTCGGCACTTCCGCCGCCAGGCCCATTATCGCTAAGAGGCAGATAGAGATAGCGGCAAAAGAAAAAGCGGGCTTCGTGTCGCACGGCGCAACCGGCAAGGGCAACGACCAGGTGCGCTTCGAGCTGGCCTATTACGCGCTTAACCCCGCCATAAAGGTTCTCGCCCCCTGGAAGATGGATTCCTTCCTGCGGAAATTCAAGGGCCGGACCGACCTTATAAATTACGCCAAGGCTAAGGGTATCGAGATCAGTTCTACCATTAAAAAACCTTACAGCGAAGACGATAATCTGCTGCATATCAGCCACGAGGCGGGCATTCTGGAAGATCCGGCGCATGAACCCACCGAGGATATTTTTTCTAAGACCGTGTCCCCGGAGAAGGCGCCCGACAGGCCCACCCGCATAAGGATACAGTTCCGCGACGGCATCCCCGTAAAGGTCACTGACCTGGGCCGCGGCCGCTCCGAGACCGGGCCGCTCAAACTTTTTATGTTCCTTAACGAGCTTGGCGCGAAGAACGGCATAGGCCGGATAGACATGGTGGAGAACCGCTTCGTCGGCATAAAGTCCAGGGGCATCTACGAAACTCCCGGCGGGACCATCCTGTTCGCCGCGCATAAGGACATAGAAGGCATAGCCATGGACAGGGAAGTAATGCGGCTGCGCGATATGCTGTCCCCGAAGTTCGCGGAGCTTGTGTATAACGGCTTCTGGTTCAGCCCGGAAATGGATTTCCTGATGTCCGCCATCGACAAGAGCCAGGAAGCTATAGACGGGAGCGTCACGCTTAAACTTTACAAAGGCAACGTTATGGTGACCGGGCGCGAAAGCGCAAGTTCGCTCTACAACAAGGACCTCTCCAGCATGGACATAGAGGGCGGCTTCAACCAGAAGGATTCGGAGGGCTTTATAAAGATACACGCCACCCGGCTTATGGCCCACAGCGCTATCATGAAAAAACACGGCGGCAAAAAATGAAGCTCTGGGATAAAGGGTACGAGCTCAACAAGGATATAGAGGCCTTCACGGTCGGGGACGATCATCTCCTGGACCGGCGGCTGGTGAAGCACGACTGCGCGGCCTCCCTAGCCCACGCCAAAATGCTCCGCCGCATGGGGCTGCTCACTAAAACCGAGCTCGCCGGCCTGGTCCGGGGGCTCGAGGAAATAATCCGCCTGGATAAGAAGGGCGCTTTCGTCATAAAAAAAGAGGACGAGGACTGCCATACGGCCATAGAAAACCGGCTGGTCGCTAAATACGGCGACGCCGGCAAGAAGGTTCATACGGCCAGGTCCCGCAACGACCAGGTACTGACAGCCCTGCGGCTTTACGAGAAGGAAGCCCTCGGGCTTATCAAGCATAGGCTGGCCCGTTTTAAGAAAGCCCTGCTGTCCGCGAAAAAGAAGCAGGGCGTAACGCCGCTCCCCGGCTACACCCATATGCGCCGCGCCATGCCCACCACGGCGGGGGACTGGCTGGGCTGCTTCTGTGATTCGGCGGACGATAACGCGAATTTCGCCGATTTCGCGCTGAAACTTATAGACCGGTCCCCGCTGGGCTCGGCGGCCGGCTACGGGGTCCCGGTGCTGAAAATAGACAAACGTTATACCGCGGCCCTGATGGGCTTCGCGGGGGTCATGGAAAACCCCATCTACGCCCAGATGAGCCGGAATAAATTCGAGGCGACGATAGCGCACTTCTGTACGCAGGTGATGTTCGACCTGAACAAGCTGGCCTCGGACCTGAGAATTTTCCGCATGCCGGAGTTCGGCTTCGTCACGCTGCCCGACGCTTTCTGCACCGGCAGTTCCATAATGCCGCAGAAGAAGAACCCCGACGTGCTGGAACTGGTGCGCGGGAAGTACCACGTGGTGCTGGGAGAGGAGTTCAAGATAAAGAGCCTCGCCGGGAACCTTATTACAGGATACAACCGCGACATACAGCTGGCGAAGGGCCCGCTTTTCGCCTGCCTGGACGCCACGCTGGCCGCGCTGGGCATAATGACGGTGGTGGCGGAAGGCCTGCGGTTCAATAAAGCCGCCTGCGTTCTTAGCGAAGAACTCTTCGCCACGGAAGAAGTTTATAAGCTGGTAAAGAAAGGCATGCCTTTCAGGGACGCCTACAGGAAAGTGGCCGAAAAGTTCAGCTAGGGTTTATTTCAGCAGCGCGTGCGAAGAGATGTAGTATGCGGCGGCCAGGATGGCGGCTATCAGCCATATCAGCCAGCCGGAAGAGGAAGGCTTTACCGCTCCGGGCGGGACGGCCTGCCGGGTCTTCTCTTCGTTTTCCGCCGGGGTAGCGGCAAATAGCCGCTGCCGGGGCAGCGGCGGGACCTTTGTCCCGGCCTGCTGCGAAGCTTTGAGGAGTATTTTGAACAGCATCCCAAGACCGGAACCGCCCTGGAACTGGACCTCCAGGTCCCTCTTGAGCTTTATTTTGTCGGCGTCAGGCACCGGTTGGCCGGTTCTCGCGGCTTCCATCCTGGCTTTTACCAGTTCCCTCAGTTCTTCCGGCACGTTTTCAACGTCGAAATTCTCGTTCGCGCTGAAAATTACGGGTTTCTTTTCGCCGTTTTCCATAAGGTCCTCTCTGCGCATAGTTTAACTAAAATGCCCGCGTATGTAAACCGTGAACGGTATATGCCGGGCGGCCGGCTTTTTGCCATAATTATCCCTGCGGACGACCAGGAGGCGGCTAATGAGCGTTTCTTCGCACCTTAACCCCGAACCGGAGCGGCGTCTCTGGATAATACACGGGAATATGCGCCGGGCCATAGACAGGACCGATATTAAGATCGGCGCCTTGACGGCTTTCGCGGCGGCCCAGATGGCGTTCATTAGGGCAACAGCGCCCGGAACTCCGCTGGCGCATTCCGCCATAGTTCTGCTCTCCGCGGTGCTGCCCATAGGCCTCGCCGCTTTCTCGCCGTTCATAGAAGTGCAGCGGCAGCTGCCGTTTCTTGACCCGGGCATGGACAAGCGGTCCGCCGGGGATTGTCTTATAGCGGCGTACGACATCGCCAAATATCCGCAGATAGAGCTGGTTATCCGCCTGGACAAGTATCTTGGCGGCGGCGTTACGGCCACCCCGTATTACGAGGATATCGTGGGGCAGATAGTGGCGTCCGCGCGCGTGGCCACGCGTAAACGCCGCTTTTTCCTCGCCGCAAGCGCGCTTACCGCAATAGTGCAGCTTGGGCTGTTCTGGCAGCTGCTCCTGAAATAAGCCGTCGGAACGGTAAATAGGATGTCCGGAGGAACAGCGTTCCGCCGGGCATTCATGTTCCTGGTCCCGGCAGTTCAACTTCTCCTAATCTTCAAGTTATCGTTCGTATCTTTAGAGGGTTTGGGGCGGGCCGCGGTATATCCTACAATATACGCATGCAAAACATTTTCGCTTTATACGGCTCCGGGATAATAGGTTTTTACTCCCTACTTTTTGTCTTTACCGCTTTGCTTTACCTCGCCGGCCCGGCTTCGCGCAAGAGGATGGGGATGACGGTCTCCCTCGCCCTGGCTTCCATAGCCGGCCTTCTGGCGGTCAGGTTCTCCGGAGGGGCAGCGGCCGGCGGGCTGGTAAAACTTACGGCCGTGACCGCGCGCCTTCTGGCCGTCATCGCGGCGGTCAACGTGGCCGGGGTGTTCGTATTCTCGCTGGTCCTGCCGCGGGTCAAAATAAGGATCTCCCTCTTTGTTGAAGATTTTATACTGACAGGGGCTTACGTCGTGGCCGGCCTGGCCGTGATCTCCGCCTCGGGCGCCAACCTCAGCGGCGTACTGGCCACCTCGGCTGTCGTTACCGGCGTGGTGGCCTTCTCTCTCCAGGATACGCTCGGGAATATTATCGGCGGCATGGTGCTGCATCTTGAAAACTCTTTCATGCCGGGGGACTGGATAGAGGTGGACGTACACCGGGGCGTGGTTCGTGAAATACGGTGGAGGCAGACCACCATAGAAACGCTGAACGGCGACCACGTGGTGATCCCCAATATCATACTGATGAAAAGCCCGGTGACGGTGCTCGGAGGGGCTTTAGGCAGCAAGAGATTCCGCGCGGTTCCCTTCAATGTCTATTACGACCGCGCTCCCGGAGAAATAATAAGCGCGGTGGAGGCCGCCCTGCGGCGCGACCTGCCGCCCAACGTGGCCGGCTCGCCGGAGCTGTGTTGCGCCATTAAAGAGTTCCAGCCGGCCAGCGTGGTCTACGAGGTGCGCTATTACCTGACCGATCTTTCCGCGCCCGGCAGCACCGATTCCGGCGTCCTGGCCAGGGTGTTTTACGCTCTTTCGCGGGAGGGGATAAGGCTTTCCGTTCCTACCCGGGCCGTGGTGGTAAGCGAGGGGGCGCAGGACGCGGCGGCTAAGAGCGCCAGGAACGAGCTTCGCAGGCGCCTGGAGGCTTTAAAAGGGGTGGAAGTCCTGCGCGTGCTTAACGACGCGGAGAGGGAAGAGCTTTCCGGCAAGCTTAAGCCCGCGCCTTTCCTGAGCGGGGAATTGATAACCAGGCAGGGCGCGGCCGCGCACTGGCTTTACATGATCTACGAAGGCAGAGCGGAGGTCCGGCTTTATTCAGGCGGTTCCGGCCCTTACCGGGTGGTTAAAACATTGGGCCCCGGCGATGTGCTGGGGGAGATGAGCCTCTTTACCGGCGAGCCGCGCTCGGCCACGGCCGTGGCGCTGGAGGACGTGAATTGCTACCGCCTGGACCGGGAGGGCTTCAGGGATATCATGGCCAGCCGGCCCGAGATAGCGGAATCTATCGCCGCGATGCTGGCCGAAAGGCGCCTGGAACTGGACGAGGTAAAGGTGAAAATGGCCGATGAAAACGCGGCGCGGGGCCTGGCGACGGAGCAGCAGGACCTGCTTTCTAAAATAAGGGATTTCTTCAAACTGGGGAATTAAGGTGCAGCCGGCGACGGGCCGGCCTAAAGCCACTTGTGCCGCGGGTAGCGCCTGGCCAGCGCCGGCTTAAGTTTTGGATAACTTTCCGCCCAGAAACTTTTAAGGTCTTTGGTCACCTGCACGGGGCGCATGGAAGGCGCCAGGATGTGCACCACCAGCGGAACCCGCCCCGCGGCCACGCGCGGGGTCTCGGTCAGCGAAAACAGGTCCTGTATTTTAGCCTCCAGGTAGGGCTCCCGCCCCCTGGGGTATTTTATTTTCGCCCGGCGGCCTCCCGGCATTTCCAGGCGGGCGGGGGCGTGGCGGTCTATAAGCCGCGTTTTCTCCCGGCCGAACCATTCCTGGATAGCGGGCAATACCGGGCGGGTCTTCGCCTCGGCCACGCTGCGCGCCCCGGAGCAAATATCGGTTATTAAAAGCTTTACGTCCTCTTCGGACAGCGGCTCCAGGCCGAAGTCGGGACAGGCTTTTGCGAGGAACTCCACGCGGCCCAGCCAGTCCTCTACCTCTTCGTCCCAGTGCTGCAGTTTCTGCCGTCCTTCAATGAACTCCAGGGCTATAAGGTCAGAAGAAGGTTTGCCCGGTTTGGCCGTGGTTATTTCCCGGCGTATGGTTATGCCGCGGTAAAGCGTAAGGTTTTCCGTCACCGGGGTAAGCATGGTCTCGTCCAGCCCCGGGCGGGAAATTTTCTCTATGTCTCCGGGGAAGGCGGAGAGCAGCCACTCTTCTTTGATCTCCGCCGCGAAGGAAAGGGTTATGTCCGCTCCGGTCTTCTGCAGGCTTTCCATGGCCTCTCCGGCGCAGATCACGGCGGAGCCCGCGGCCGCGCTTTTGGGGCTAAGGCGCGCGCGGCGGCCGCCCGGCAGCTGGTAGCGGCCCCGCTCCGAAGAGAACAGCGCCGCCACCCGGTCCGGGAAAGCGCGCAAAAAGCACTGTGAGGCGAGCGCGAGGGCTTTCCCTCCGGCGGGTTCCGCTCCGCCGGAAAGGCGTTTCGCCAGTTTCCAGGCGTCGCGAGATCGGAA
>JAJZVJ010000148.1 GCA_021845705.1 bacterium | reverse complement strand
CTGGGCCTCGGCGGAATTGTGATCCTCCGGGTTGCGGGCCAGCCAGTCCTCCAGCTGCGGAAGGACCAGCTCCAGCACGTCTTTTTCCTTGTCCTGGCCCGCGGTCTTCAGGAATTCCCATTGAGAATCCGCGAGTGCCGTGGCTGAAGCGCGCGGGGCGTCCGCTTTGTCCCGGCCGGCCTTCTGCGCGGCCGACGGGAGGGCGCAGGCGAGGGCCAGAACCGCGGTGAGGAACGGAAATTTAAGTTTATGCATGGTATTATCTCCTGGCTGCAAACTGTCGGTCACATTCAAACCCGCAGCACGGTTATTCCGTTATAATCGATCCAGTCGATGGAGAGAGGGCTCAGGATAGCGTTCGCCGGGACCTGAACGGTTTTGGCGCCCGGTTTATAGATACGGCGGAGTTCCCAGTCGCTTAAGAAGACCTTCCTGACCGGAACCTGCCTGCCCGGAACCCGCGGCCCGGCGCCGGGGCGCGGCGGGACCCCGGCATCCGCTGTGAGATGCCGCATTATAAGGTCTTCGACCGCGCCCTTGGTAAGCATGTACAAAGCCGGGCAGCCCCTAGCGCGGGCCGCCCGTCAGTTTCAGCCGACTTTAACGGAGATCTTCGCCAGATATTTATCCAGGTCGTCGGAGGGGCGCGGGATGACGTGCATGCCGACCAACTCCCCCACTTTCTGCGCGGAGGCGGCGCCGGCCTCTACCGCGGCCCGCACCGCGCCGACTTCGCCCACGCACAGCGTGGTAACGTAGCCGGAGCCTATCTTCTCGTAACCGAGCAGGCGGACCTTGGCGGATTTGCTCATGGCGTCAGAGGCTTCTATCATGCCTATGAAACCCTTGGTCTCTATCATTCCCAGCGCTTCTTTCGATTCTGACATAATCATTTCTCCTTATGACAACAACCGCAAATTATGGCCCGGGGACCGCCAGGCTTTACGGATTCCTGGTCCCGGATTTCTCAGTACTGCCCCTTCGCGGCTTCCCCGCCGGAAACTATCGCTATGCTGGCGCTGGTCCCAAGGCGGTTGGCGCCGGCCTTTATCATGGCTTCGGCTATCTTGGAATCCTTGATCCCGCCGGAAGCCTTCACGCCCATCCCGGGCCCGACGGTCTCGCGCATAAGGGCCACGTCCTCGGGAGTGGCCCCCCCGGAGCCGAACCCGGTGGAGGTTTTTACGAAATCGGCCTGCGCGGCCTTGGACATGCGGCAGGCGCGGACCTTCTCGTCCCTGGTAAGGTAGGAGGTTTCAAGTATCACTTTAAGCACTTTGCCGCGGGTGGCGTCCCTGACCGCTTTTATATCGTCCAGCACCAGCTGGTCGTTGCCGGACTTAAGTGCGCCGATGTTCAGGACCATGTCTATCTCGTCCGCGCCGTTGGCTATGGCGTCGCGCGCCTCTATGGCTTTTACCGTCGGGGTGGTGGACCCCAGCGGGAAACCGATAACGGTGCAGACCTTGACCGTTGAGCCGCTGAGCAGCCGCGCGGCCATGGCTACATAGCCGGGGTTCACGCAGACCGAGGCGAAGCGGTATTTGCGGGCCTCCTCGCAGAGCTTGCCTATCTCCTCCTGCGTGGCGTTGGCTTTTAGCAGGGTGTGGTCTATCATCCCGGCTATAGAGGTGCTGGCCTCGTTCGGGTTGCAGAAACTTACGCGGTCGGCGCTGGCTTTAACCTGCTGCGGCGTGTAGCTTGTAAGCGGGTTGCAGCTCTGGCAGGAGGAGCTGCAGGTATTTTCCTCAAAGCGGCAGTCCGCCTGCCCGGAGCAGGCCTTCCCGGGAGCGGACGGTTTTGCCGCGCCGGGGGGATTACCGGCCTGTTTTACAAGGGGGTGCTGAAAAACCTTGCCGGCCGTGCCTATGCTGACGGAATCGCCCAGGGTCTGGCGCGGGAATTCCTGCTTTGTTCCCTTCATGATCCTCGCTACTTCGGCCGCTATCTTCTTTATATCTTCGTCGTTCATATATCTTCCTTTCCTGTAATGTGAACCCGGTCCACTATCCCGGCCACTACGGTGCGCACCGGCGCTTTAGGGTTTTTCAGTATCTTCCTCGCCGAGCCGCCCTCGTCCACTATAAGCACGGTATCGCCCACCCCCGCCCCCTGGTTCCCGTCCAGGGCGAGCGTGGCTTCGCCAACGAGCTTGTTGCCGTCCATGGGGTCCACGGCTCTCACCAGCAGCATGGTGGCGCCCTTCAGGCCCGGATGCTTGCGCGTTGCCCACACATTCCCTATAACTTTTGCTATGAACATAAATTCAGCGTATAGTCTTCCCGTCTATTATGCCGACTATGGCCGCGTCCACCGGGGGCGGGGCGGCGCCGACGGCGGTTTCCCCCTCCCAGCCTTCAAAAGCCTGTATCGCTTCCCGCGAGGCCACAAAGAAAACTGTTTCTCCGGCCCCGGCGCCTACCGTATCCCCGGCCACCAGGGGCTCGCCCGAAGGCTTGTCTGTTTCCCAGTCAAGCGGCTGTATGAGCAGCAGCGTTTTGCTTTCCATGCCGCAGCACTGGCGTGAACAAAAAACCCTGCCGATGACCTTTGCCTGTTTCATAAACTCTCAGTAAAACACTTCTCTTTTTTGATTCGCGCCGACTTTCGCCCTCTCAGCAGCAGCGGTTTTCTATGGCCGATATCTTATCAAGCCGTTTCTGGTATTTGCCGCCCTCGAAAGGCGTATTAAGCCAGACCTTGAGCATTTCCTGCAGGGCCAGCTCGCCGTGGGTCTTGCCGCCGAGACAGAGCACGTTGCAGTCCTCGTGGGCCGCCGCGAACCGCGCGGAGATCACGTCGTACGCGGCCACGGCCCGGATGCCGCGCACTTTATTGGCGGCCAGCGGCATGGCCCCGTTAAAGCCGTCTATGAGCACCGCGCGGTCGAATTCCTTCTTGCGCACGGCTTCGCTCACCAGCAGGGCTATATCGGGAAAATCCACCGGCTCGGCGGAGTAGCAGCCGAAATCCATGACCTCGTGGCCCAGGCCCTGGAGGAATTTTTTAAGTTTTTCCTTGGCCTCGAAACCCGCGTGGTCTGCGCCTATTACTAATCTCATAAAATGCTCCTATATGGCCGCGCCGAGATGTTCGTGCGCGTTGGGGATAACGATGCGGCTCACTACAGCGTCTTCGCCTATGGCTTTTACTCCCGCGGCTATGGCGGTGCGGACCGCCCCCGGCTCTCCGGTAATAGTAAAATAGCCTTTGCCGCCTATGCCTTTCCCGGTATTTACCTCCGCCACGTGCACGAAAGCCGCCTTGGCCGCCGAATCGGCCGCGAACAGGGCGGGCAGGGCCTCTTTTGTCTCCACCATGCCGACGGCCTCTATCTTACCTGGCTTCACCTTCTTGTTAAGTGCGGCGAGAGCGCCCGAGTGGACGTTGCGTATGATATGGCTGGCGATAACGGCATTGCCGCCTATCTCCACGCCCTTGGCCAGCGAGGATTCCACCTCGCCGAGCGGCCCGGAGATGACTATTATATATTTACCCCTGGAGATAGCCTGGTGCACCTCGGGCTTTACGCCGGCGGCCTTGCACATGGCGTCCAGGGCCTCTATGCCCCTGGCTATCGACGAGGTTTCAACAAGTCCGAGCGCTATATTTGCCTGCATAAATTTCTCCTTACTGATAGACCGCAGATTCCGCCGGGATCTTCTATTCCTGATCCCCGATCTCTTATTTCTACGCTATCCTGAAATCCCCGACCACGCTGCACTGCAGCGGCCGCACGAAGTGGCTGGCCTTGGTGATGCCGTCGCCGGTAGGCGTGCCGATGGACATGGAGGCGTAGCCTTCTCCCAGCCCCAGGCCGTTCAGCGTGCAGCCGTTCTTAACAAAGATGGAGCAGGCCATGCGGCGGCCCATCTTGGTCATGTTCTTTATATTGGTGGAGTACATTCCCGCGCTGTGGTGGTTCTCCCACTCCACCAGGCGGGCCAGCTCTATGGCGGCGTCGATGTCCCTGGCGAAAGTAACCGGCAGCACCGGCATAAGCTGCTCGCTGACCACGAAGGGATGGTCGTTGGGCACCTCGGCCCAGAGTACGCGGATCTCGTCGGAAAGGTTCAGGCCGATGGCCTTGGCTATCACCGACGGGTTCTTGCCGATAAAGTCGCGGTTCACTTTGGGCTCGCGGCCCGGTTCCGGTATGGCCAGTTCTGAAAGCTGGTCCATCTGGGCGCGGCCGAGTTCATAAGCGCGCGGGTCGGAGCGCATGGCTTCCAGAAAGCGCGCGCGGGCCGCTTCTACGACTATAACTTCTTTCTCCGCTATGCACAGCACGTTGTTATCGAAGCCGCAGCCGAAAATTATTTCCCTGGCGCAGTCCGGGAACACGGCGGTCTCGTCCACCACTACGGGCGGGTTGCCGGGCCCGGCGGCTATGGTCTTGCAGGGCTTTCCCGACGTCATGGCCACTTTTACTATGGCCGGGCCGCCGGTCACTATGTTCATGTTGGTGCCGGGGTGGGACAAAAGCTGTTTGGTCACTTCCTGCGTGGGCTTGCCCATGGTACAGACCAGGTTGGCGGGCCCGCCGGCGGCGACTATGGCTTTGTCAAGCAAGCGCACGGCGTCCGCCACGCAGCCTTTGGCGGCCGGGTGCGGCGAGAAGACCACGGAATTGCCGGCGGCTAAAATGCCTATGGCGTTGCTGATGATGGTAGCCACGGCGTTAGTCGAGGGGGTTATGGCCGCCACCACGCCGAACGGCGCGTACTCCACGAGCGTCAGGCCTTTATCGCCGGTATAGGCCACGGCGCGCAGGTCTTCCACCCCGGGAGTCCTGTCGATGCAGACCATGTTCTTGACGACCTTATCTTCTACGCGGCCCATGCCGGTCTCGGCGACGGCCATTTCCGCCCAGCGCCGGGCGTTGGCGCGGGAAACCTCGCGCATGGCGGCTATTATCTTTTCGCGCGCCTCCAGGCCAAGGTCCTGAAAGCCTGGCTGCGCCCGCTTCGCGGCGGCCACAGCCTCGTCGACGGTATCGAACACCGGCCCGCCCGAAGATACGCCTGCGGGCTGCGCCTCGAGGTTCCTGACGACCTCGGCCACTATTTTTTTCAGTTCTTCTTCGCTTATGGGCATATAAACTCCGTCTTACTGCAAGGCTATGCCAGTGCCGCATCAGGGGCTATGCCCGTCAGGCGGCCAGCTTATCAACGGATTTCTTGAAAACCACTTTCCCTTCTTTCTCGATGGTGTCCACTATGGCGAATATAGTGCAGTCTACCGGGGTGTTCTCGGTTTTGGACGTCTGGCGCGCGCTGGAACCCTGCACCAGCAGGACCAGCTCCCCGGTACCGGCCCCCACGGCGTCTATGCCGACCAGCGTATTGCCGCGCGGCTTATCGTCCAGCCCCACGGGCTGCACCATCAGGAGTTTTGTCCCCACAAGCTTATCGTCCTTGCGGGTACAGACCACGTTGCCAACCACTCGTGCGAATAGCATAAATCCTCCGAAACAAATCGAGAATCAAGGACCAGGGAGCGAGAATCCAAATCCGGGAACTCAACCGCAGTTTCCGCCGTTTCCGGATTCCCGACTCACGATTCCCGATTATTTTTTCTTAGCTTCGCTTATCGGCAGCTTGCCTTCAAGGTCGCCGTGGGGCTGCGGTATCACGTGCACGCTCACCAGCTCGCCCACTTTCTGGGCGGCGGCGCCGCCGGCGTCGCAGGCCGCGCGGCAGGCGGCTACTTCGCCCCTGAAAAGTATGGTCACAAGCCCGGAGCCGATCTTTTCATAACCGACTATCTTTACGTTGGCGGCTTTAACCGCGGCATCGGCCGCTTCCACGCAGGCCACGAGACCTTTAGTTTCTATCATTCCAAGTGCGTCCATAGTATCCTCCTGTAAAACTACCGAATTAAATTACCAAGATCGTTTCAAACTATATACGTCCCGTCCCCGTTCCGGAGCCCGGCGGCGTTGGCCTCTTCCACGTCCAGGTGCAGTTCCAGCGAGTACGCGTCGGAAACGCGGCAGAGCACCCGCTCGTAAATTGTCTCGCGCTCCGTACCGCGGCCGCAGAGCACGCGCACTTCCTGGCCGTCGCTCACCTTGTACGCGGCGCCTTCCCTCAGGTTGAAATGGATATGCCGCTTGGAGAGGATGAGCCCCTGCTTTATCGTGACGGAACCTTTCGGCCCGGCCAGCTTTATGCCCGGGGAATTATCCAGTTTGCCGGAGTCGCGTATAGGCGGCTCCACGCCCAGCCGGCGCGCGTCGCCGAGCGACACCTCCACCTGGCTGTATTTCCGGTAGGGGCCGATCATCCGCACGTCTTTGATGGCGCCCTTGGGGCCCTCTATCGTAACCCGCTCGTTGCAGGCGTACTGGCTCGGCTGCTTCACCGGCTTAAGCTGCGTGTCGTCGGCGTCCGCGCCGAAGAGGGTCTTGAAGTCTTCTTTTGTCAGGTGGACATGCCTGTTGGAAATCCCCACCGGCACGGGCGCGTTC
>JAJZVJ010000147.1 GCA_021845705.1 bacterium | reverse complement strand
GCGGACACCCTTGCCTTTGGCTAACAGTAGGTTCTATCAACCCCCGTAGGGGACTTTCACCCCCAAGCGTGCGCGCATGCCGCGCGCACATAAAAAAAGGACAGCGGTTTTCCCGCCGTCCTTTTCCATTTCCCCCGGCTGTTCAGTCGTTGATCGCGTAGTTCGGGGTTTCCTTGGTGACCTTCACGTCGTGTACGTGGCTTTCCTTCAGCCCCGCTCCGGAGATGCGCACGAAGCGGGCTTTTTTCCGCAGCTCCGCCAGGTTCCTGGCGCCGCAGTAGCCCAGGCCCGAGCGCAGCCCGCCTATGAGCTGGTGCACTATATCCGCCACCGAACCTTTGTAAGGAACCTGCCCCTCTATGCCTTCCGGCACCAGCTTCTCTTTTTCCACCCCGGCCTGGCCGTAGCGGTCCTTGGAGCCGGCCTCCATCGCGCCCACCGACCCCATACCGCGGTAGGCTTTGTAACTGCGTCCGTGGTAGAGGATTATATCGCCGGGAGCTTCCTGGGTTCCGGCCAAAAGCGTGCCGAGCATGACGCAGTCCGCGCCGGCGGCTATGGCCTTGGTTATGTCTCCGGAAAACTTTATCCCGCCGTCAGCGATGACCGGGATGCCGCGCTTTGAAGCGGCCCTGCAGCAGTCCTTTATCGCGGTCAGCTGCGGCACGCCCACCCCGGAGATTATGCGGGTGGTGCAGATGGAGCCCGGGCCGATGCCCACCTTTATGGCGTCGGCGCCGGCTTTGATAAGGTCCAGCGCGCCCTCGTAAGTGGCCACGTTCCCGGCTATTACTTCCACGCCGAATTTGCGCTTCACGGCTTTAAGCGTCTTAAGGACGGACTCGGAATGGCCGTGCGCGGTATCCAGCGCTATCACGTCGGCGCCGGCCTTTACAAGTTCCCCGGCGCGTTCCACCGCCGCTTCCCCCGCCCCTATCGCCGCGCCCACCCGGAGGCGCCCGGCCCTGTCCTTGCAGGCATTGGGATAATCCTTGGTATTCATCATATCCCGGGTGGTAATGAGGCCCCTGAGCTGATAATTCTTGTCCACCAGCGGCAGTTTCTCTATCCTGTGCTCGTACAGAAGTTTCTCGGCCCGCTCAAGCGTGGTCCCTACGGGGGCGACCACAAGTTTTTTCGTCATGGCGGAAGAAACTTTTTTATCCAGGTCCTTGGCGAAATGCAGGTCCCGGTTGGTGAGTATGCCGGCGAGTTTGCCCCGCGAGACCACGACCAGCCCGGAGATCCCGTGCTTGCGCATAAGCTCCAGTGCGTCTTTCAAGGTCTCGTCGGGGGAGATGGTGACGGGGCTGGTGATCACGCCGCTCTCGTGCTTCTTCACCTTGGCCACTTCGAGCGCCTGCTGGTGCGCGGGCATAGCGCGGTGTATTATCCCCAGGCCGCCTTCGCGCGCCATCGCTATGGCGAGGGCGGATTCGGTCACCGTGTCCATGGCGGCCGAGATGAGCGGGATATTAAGGGTTATTTTAGCGGTCAGGCGCGTCTGAACGCCCGTCTGCTTAGGGAGCACGGAAGACTTCGCGGGGAGCAAAAGAACATCGTCGAAGGTGAGACCCAGCTGGATATTGTCTTGGAGCATAAGGTTGGCTGCCTCCTTGTGTAAGTTTAGCTATTACCAAGGCTCCATTTCAATGCACGACGGCGGCGGCCGTACCGGCCGCGAGTGAACGCCCAAGTATTGCCCTTGACCAAAGGACCTGCGGGGAAAGCATCTGGGCCTGGCGGGCGGTTAACGGCTATATTTCCTTTCAAACCCGGCGCGCCATGCAGGGTTCGTCTGCTATGCGGACTATTCCGCGTCTTTTTCGGAGCCGGAGCGGGGGAGCGGGGACAGGTCGCCGCCAAGCATGGCGCGGCGCGCGGGGGACGGGTCGTCGCTCACCGTGACCACGGCGGGCGCTTCATCTTCCATAGGGCATTGCAGCGCCAGGATGGACGCGCCGAGGCCGTAGGCGGAGATGCCGGCGTAGATAAAGCCGCCGCCCACCGGGAAAAAATTGGAGGCGAAAGCCGCCGCGCCGCCCACCACAAGGATAGAGAGGAACCTGCCTTCCCCGCCGTCAAAGCCGGTCAGCCCGGCAATGAGCCCGCAGCCGGTGGTGAAGCCTACCATTGCGGCCGGCAGCAGGAAAGCGAACAAAACCAAAAGCGCCTTGCTCTCGGGCAGCATGGAGCCCGCCAGCTTCCCTATGAGCGCCAGGGCGAAGCCCGCCCCGCAGCCCAGGCTGAGACTCTTGATCACGTCTTCGTGCCCGACTTTGTATACGTGCACCACCTGTCTCCGGAAGATGGCCGCGCCGGCCAAAGCCAGAACTATCATCGCTACGTCCACTGCCAATTTAATCGTCATGTACCCTCCGTGTCTTATATAGTTATAACTATAAACCAGTTCGCACACCCCCGCGTTCCAGGGAGGCGGGGTGGCAGCTAAGCAGTGAACATAAGGCCGGTTATCGCTGGTTCCCCCGTCTCACGCCGTCTTTTTCTGCCTGAAAAATACGCCGGGAACCGTTTCCCGCCGTTTATTTTATTATAATACCAAAAGTCGGGACGTTTTACTGAAATCAGCCGGGGGCGGGTCTATGCCTTCGTATAAGTCGAGCCCTCTGGCCTGCCGTATCAGCGCTATGCGCCACAGACGGCCACCTGCGGATCCAACCGGCAGTCTTCTCCCGGCGGGCCGCATTCTTTCGGGGCGGGCTTGAACTTCGGGAATTCCGGAAGCAGCCCCGGGTGAGTTACGAGCCGTACAAGTTATTTGTCATTTAAGATAACAGCAACTGGATTCATTTCCAATTTGCATTTTCGCGCTGGCTGTGGTTTCGGGGCTGGCGCCGGCAATTTCGGGACCGGGCAGCCGGCCGGGATGGCGGAATTTACGTACGGGTTTCACCATCCTTACATGGGCGATGTCCGGAGGGCTTCTCTCGATGGCGCCAGGCGCCGCGCGGGAAAACGCCGGCCGCCTGCACACCCGTTCCCACTCGCGCGCCGGCAAAAGCGACGTCGGAACTAACGCCAGGCTGATAAAAAAGTTCTTTAAATACCGCAAGGGGAAAATACTATGAACTTCATAAAATGCGCGTTCTTCGGAGCGCTTCTGTGCTGCGGGGCGGCGGCGCGCGCCGAAGACTATGACGCGCGCCTTGGGCCGGTAACCGGTACCGTGGACGTTCAGGCCGGTGGAGAAACGGATTCCTGGCGCGAAGCGGAAAGCGGAACACCGTTGTCGGCCGGAGACCTGCTCCGCACCGGCGCGGACTCTTCGGCCGAGATCACCCTGGACAACGGCGGCGTGATACGCCTCGGCGCGGATTCCTCGCTGGAGCTCTCTTCGCTGGATACGGCCTCTTCCTCCTTATTCCTTAAGCTGGGCTCGCTGGTGGCCAAGATAGAGAAAGAATTCTTGAAAAAGAAAGGCCGTTTCCAGGTGCGCACTCCGGCCGCCGTCTGCGCGGTCAGGGGCACCGAGTTCGGCGTCGAGCACGACGAGGCGAACGGCGAGACCACGGCAGGAGTTTTCGACGAAGGCCGCCTTTCCGTGGCGAGCACGGGTAAGGACGGAAAGACACTGGCCGAAGGGTTCGTGGAGAAGGGCCGCGAAGTCAGTCTGCGCGCCGGCACCCGCGCTTTCAGGCCGGGGATCATGCGCCGGCTGCTGCGGCACAGGCTGGCGCTGGAAGGCGTCCGCGGCCGCCTGGGCGCGCTGCGGAAGTCCTGGCGGCGCATGGACCCTGAAAAACGCCGGGAACTGCGCAAACGGTTCCTGGCGCGCAGAGCTTTCAGGAACGCCCGGGCCGCGAAGCGGCGCGCGGCGGAAAGCAGTGAGGGAACACCCCGGGGCCGGCACCGGGGTGTTCTGCACAGGCGGAGGCTGCGCAATTAAAACCTGCGCTCTTATTATCCTTCGTAAGACCCCGGTCTGACGGCCGCTTTTACCAAAAGGCGGTTTATCGTCGTAAAAAGAAAGGGCCGCCTTTCGGCGGCCTTTCTTTACATGTGGGAAGCGCTCAGCACTTGAGCCGCTCTTTCTTGCAGGTGTCAGTCCAGGGCTGACCGGCCGCGTTATAAAGCGGCCGCTGTCTGGCCGGCGCTTAGAAGCCCAGCCAGGGATTCTCGCTCTGCAGCGCGGAAAAGGCCGCACCGGGGGCGGAAAGGCCGCGGGACGCGGCGGCGGCCGCTAAGCCGGTAACCGGCGGCAAAAGCTCATTGGCCGAGGCGGGCTTATACCAGCAGAGCGGGCGGAAGCCGGCGGCAAAACCGCCCGAGCGGGTGCAGGTCCCGGGCACCGGGTCGGTGTCGCTGAGCTGGGCGTCCACCGGCTGGGTGCAGATGGAACCCTGCAGGTAGGTGTCCATGCGGCACTGGGTGGCGGGATGGTCGTTATACATAGAGCTCACCACTGAGGTGTCGGGGGTGTCGAAGCTGGGCTCCACCTGGTCCTGGTGCAGGGCCATGAAAAGAGTGGACACGGATTTTCCGGCCATAGCGCTCCTGAAGCAGATAGCGCGGTCTTGCGCGTTCTGGAAAGCCTGGTCGCAGTCCTTCCTGGCCAGCTCGTCTCCGGCGGCGGAGCGGGTGAAAGCGGAGCTGGTGGAGTCCGAGAACACCGTCCTGAGACATTTAAGATTGGCGTAATAGTCCGCCTGGCCTTCGTTGGAGGCCCAGGAATAGCCTTTTTTAGGCGCGCCGCCCAGGTGATGCCCAAGTTCGTGGCAGGCCACCAGGGCGAAGCCGTCCATGGTGACGGCTTCGTGGCGGGCCAGGCCGCCGTACATGTTCAGGATATAGCGCTTGCCCTGCTGCTGGGCCGAGGCGTTCACAGTGGCGTCGGTCCAGAGCCTGTTGATCTGCAGCACACCGCCGCGCGCCGCAATGACCGGGCCATATATTTTCTGGATGGTATCGAGCACGGAATTGAACTGCTCCTGCTGGATGCCCTTGGCGTCCTTGGAGCCGACCGGGATCTTAAGGTCGTTGGGCGGCAGGAAGCCCTTGCAGACGGTGGCGGCGGAAGAGGACATTACGGCTCCGCCCATGATAAGCGCGGCGATCGAGGACAATATAAGGCTGCGTTTCATTCTATTTATCTCCGTTACTGGCTTGATTCTGCTGTTCCATGCGGAAGATCCGGCGATGAACAGTTGACCATGGTCATGTTTTGACCATAGTCAACATTATGAAAAAAAGAAACAGGGAATGCAAGCCCTAAAATACCGCCTGGCGGAAGAACCTGCCCCTTTACTCCCACTCTATGGTGGCGGGGGGCTTGGAGGTGATATCGTACACCACGCGGTTAACGCCGCGCACCTCGCTTACTATCCTGGAGGAGAGCTTGTGCAGCAGGTCGTGCGGCAGCTTGGACCAGTCGGCGGTCATCCCGTCCACGGAACTTACGCAGCGCAGGGCTATAGTGTATTCGTAGGAGCGCTCGTCCCCCATCACCCCGACGGACCTGACCGGCAGCAGCACGCAGAAGGCCTGCCAGATCCTGGAATACCAGCCGGCGGACTGGATCTCTTCGCGCATAAGGCGGTCCGCCTCGCGCAGGATCTTAAGCCTGTCGGGGGTAACTTCGCCCAGCACCCTTATGGCCAGGCCCGGGCCCGGGAACGGGTGCTGCATCAGGACCGGCTCCGGGATCTTCAGGCTCCGCCCCAGCTCGCGCACTTCGTCCTTGAAGAAGAAACGCAGCGGTTCTATCAGCCCCATCTTCATTTTCTTCGGCAGCCCGCCCACGTTATGGTGGCTCTTTATGACCGCCGAAGGCCCGTTCACGGAAACGGACTCTATAACGTCCGGGTAAAGCGTGCCCTGCAGCAGAAAGGCGGCGTCCCTTATCTTTTTTGCCTCTTTATCGAAGACTTCTATGAAAGTATGACCTATTATCTTCCTTTTTCTTTCGGGCGAGGTAACGCCCTTCAGCCGGGACAGGAAAAGCCCCGAAGCGTCCGCGATTTTAAGGCTGTAGCCGAACTTGTCCTGGAAGACGGCTTTCATGCGCTCGCGGTCGCCGTGGCGCAGCAGCCCGGTATCCACGAAGATGCAGCGCAGCTTATTACCTATGGCCCTGTGGGCCAGCACCGCCGCCACCGAAGAATCGACGCCGCCGGAAAGGCCGCAGATAACGGTCTTCCCGCCCGCCTGTTTCTTGATCTCCGCTACGCTTTCGGAAAGGAAAGAGGAGGGCGTCCAGCGCTCTTTGTACCCGCAGATGCCGCGGGCGAAATTCTCGAGCATCCTGGTTCCGCGCTCCGTATGGTGCACCTCCGGGTGGAACTGCAGCGCGTACAGCCCCAGTTCCGTGTTTTCCATGGCGGAGATATCGGACCCGTCGGCCCGGGCCGTGACCTTGAAGCCGGCCGGAGCTTTTTTAACCTCGTCGCCGTGGCTCATCCAGACGTTCACTGCGCCGTTAACGCCCTTGAACAGCCGGGAACCTTTAAGGGGCTTAAGCCTGCTCAGCCCGTATTAGCGCTTGGCCGCTTTT
>JAJZVJ010000146.1 GCA_021845705.1 bacterium | reverse complement strand
TTGCGGCATTACCGTTGCGGGGCAGCCGGGGATTCCCACCCCGTTCCTTCTGCGACGACATGGTTATTATACAAAATTGGAGGACTTCAGTTCAGGCGGAGGGCAACGTGGTTACAACGGTAAGGCCGCCGCCCTCGCGGTTGCGCAGTTTTATGTCGCCGCTGTTGCGCACCAGCAGATCGCGCGTTATAAGCAGGCCCACGCCGGTGCCGTCCTTTTTAGTGGTGATGGATTTGCGCAGAACGGTGCCCAGCACCTCCGCCGGGATGCCGGGACCGTTGTCGGAAACGGAGACCAGCACGTCTTTACCGCTCCGCTCTATGGAGATGTCGATGGTTCTGCCGTCCGGGTTGCCGCCCACGGCTTCTACGGCGTTCTTGATTATGTTGAAATAGGCCTGCTGCAGGTCGGCGCGGGAAGCGTCCACGGTGATATCGTTCTTCCCGGGGGAGACGGCGTTGAACTTTACCCCCCGCGCCTGGGGCGAGAATGAAACTATAGCCAGCAGGTCGTTCACAAAATCGGCAAGTTTTATCTTTTCACAGGTAGGGCCGGCGGCCTTGCCGAAGCGCGTTATCCCGTGCAGGGCCTCCTGCATGTTCCTGACCGTTTCGTCCAGTTCCGCCAGCTGGTCTTTATCTTCCGCGTTCCTGGCCTTTTTCATTTCCAGTTCTATATAGCCCGCGATGCAGGCTATCGGGCCGCGCAGGTCGTGCGCTATGCGGTGGGCCAGCACGCCAAGCTGCATGGTGGAGTTAAGCTCGGAGAACTTGCGCAGCAGAACCTCGTTTTCAGCCCCCTCCCGCTCTATTTTACCGCGCAGGTTAAGGATAATAAGCCGGGTAACGCGGCGGGTCAGGGCCAGGTTCCCGGCTGTAACCGCGGCCAGCAGGGAAGTGGCGGCCGGGCTGCGGTAGAATTCCAGGGCCCAGGGGTTGGCGCTGCCGAGGAACCCGAAGTATTCCCCGCCCACGACGGCCAGGTAGCCGGTCAGCGCCAGCGGCAGGGTAAAAGGATTCTGTAAACCGTAGAGCGTCTCGCAGATAAGGATGGTAAAGTAGAAGAAAATGAACGGCGAAACTATGCCACCGCTGAAATGGACCACCGCCGTAAGCGCCGCGACCCCCATAACGCTGAGGGCGGTACCGGCTTCGGCGTAGCAGTTTTCGCAGATATAATCGAAAAAAAGATAGAAAGCGAAATAACCGGCCGCGGCGATAAAAGCTATTTTGGCCAAAATGACGGGCAGGGGAAAATCCACGGCGAAGTAGACCAGCCCCGCAAACAGCGACCCGGACGCCGATATGAGCACGTGGTTCCTCAGCAGGGCCTTTGTTTTAGAATGATGTTCCGTTTCCGTCATATTAAGCGGCTGAACGCAGCGGGAGCCTTACCCTGACCAGGGCGCCGGCCTCCCGGCCGTTAGCGATCTCCAGGGTCCCGCCGAGGACCTGTATGAAATCCCTGGTGGTCGCAAGGCCCACGCCGGCGCCGTCGGCTTTGGACGTGCCGTATTTCTCCAGAAGCCTGGGAAGCAGGTCCGCGGGGATGCCCGGGCCCGTGTCCGACACCTCCACTTCGGCGTGGCCTCCGGAGAGCCGGAGTACTATGCTCACTTTTTTTTCAGCCTGAGTCCCCACCGCTTCCAGCGAGTTCTTGATTATGTTGAAGAAAGCCAGCTGAAGCTCGTGGCGCGGCATTTCCACGTGCACGTCCCCGTCCGGGAAATGCGCCGTCAGTTCAACCCCCGTAGCGGCGGGGTGGAAGGAAAGCATGGTCCTGACCCCCGCCAAAAGGCCGTTCAGGCAGAAACGCTCCTTTTTCATATCGGAGCGCCGCCCGTAGCAGGTGATGTGTATCAGCGTTGAAGACATCTGCTCCAGGCTTTCCCGTATCATTTTCAGGAGTTCCGCGTCCTCAGGGTCGGTAGTTTTAGCCAGCTTAAAATCAAGGTACCCCAGGGCCGTTGCCAGCGGGGTCCTCAGGTCGTGCGCTATCCTGTGCACCGCCGCCCCTATATGGGAATGCGGGGTCATCTCGGCGTATTTGGCGGCTATTTCATCGTGCCTGGAGCGGGCCAGCCCAAGTTTTTCCGTCAGCGCGCGGATAACATGCCTGGAGACCTGGCCAGTAAGGAGGAGGCACGCGCAGGTAAGCGCCGAAAAGACCGCTCCCGCCGCCCCGCTGTAGGCCGCGGGCCTGATACCCGCCGCATGGCCGAACAGCCATGGGATATCGGCGTATACCGCAAGGAGATAAAAACCCGCCGCGAAAAAGGAGATAAAACCGTCCTCCAGACCGCAGGCCTCGCAGGAAACTATGAGCGGGAAAAAGAAAAACACGAACGGAGAAAGTATTCCCCCGGTAAAACCTACCGCTACGGCAAGCAGGGTCAGGTTAAGCAGGGCTAGCGCGATAACCACCAAAGGCCCGGACTTGAACCTCGGGAAAGCCAGCCAGGCGGCAAAGTGGGCGGAGGCCGAGACAAGCGCGCAAACGAGGATAACGCGGCCGGCCGGGAAGTCCGGAAGGAGGCTCAGCCCGGCGCAAAGGAGGCCCAGCAGGGAGACGGTAAAGAAATATTTCCCGGGAAACCCAGGGTATGGCGCTGCCGCTTGCGTACTCACCAGGACAACTCCCCTTTACGGCTTTACCGCCGGACCACTGCCGGGGAAAAGCCGCCTTCACAAATATTGATGGACGGACAACAACACTCTACCTGTAGAATTTACATGATTCCGGCAGGGAAGTATATACCCTTTAAGGGGTATACGCGGAAAACGGCTTAACTATGGTTTTGCAAGGCCTTCGCGGATGGCGTAGCGGACCAGGTCGGTCTGCTTATGGATGTCGAGCTTGTGGGTTATATTGCGCCGGTGCACGTGCACCGTGCTGCTGAGAATACAAAGCCTGGCGGCTATCTGCTTGTTGCCTAGGCCCTCCGCGAGGAGCTTTACCACCCTGGTTTCCGTCGGGGTAAGCTTGGACCAGTCGCACTTCGCGCTCGCCTTACGCGGAGGGAACAGGGAGGCCGCTTCCAGCGTCCGTGAAACAGAGGGGCTTAAATAGCGCTCCCCCCGGTGGACGGCCCTGAGCGCCCGGGCTATTTCCTCGGCGGCGCTTTCCTTTACCAGGTAGCCCTTGGCGCCGGCCCGGAGGGCTTTCTCCACCGTGGGCCTGTCATCGTGCATGCTGAGCATTATAACCCTGGCGGCCGCGTCGAAGCGCAGCAGGCGCGCCATGGCCTCAAGGCCGTTGAGAACAGGCATGGAAATATCAAAGACGTAAACGTCGGCCGGGAACTTCCGCGCGATAGCCAGCGCGCGGCGCCCGTCCGGGGCTTCGCCGCAGACAAAGATATCCCGGGCCGTTTTCTGAAGCACGGCCTTCAGCCCCTCTATGACCAGCGGGTGGTCGTCCGCGATCAGGACGCGTATGGTTTTCCTTACTGTCATAGGGAGGCGTGCTCCGGGCGGAGCGGGAGTTGCGCCTTTATCAGCGTCCCTTCGCCGGGCCTGGAATGTATGGAAAGGTAACCGCCCGCGGCCGCGGCTTCCTCCGCCATTATTTTAAGCCCCAGGCTGGACTTCCTGGTTTTAACCCTGGCCATGTCGAAACCGCGCCCGTAGTCGCGCACAATAAGGGTAAGCCAGCCGTTCTCGGCGCTCAAAGAAAATTCCAGCTTTTTCGCGCCGGAATGTTTTTCAGCGTTCCTGAGAGCTTCCTGGGCCAGCCGGTATAGCACTATGAACAGCGGGCTCTCGGAAGCGCGCCCCGCCCGCGGCAGGCGGATGGCGGCTTTTACGCGTATCTTCGAGCGGCGCGCAAAAGCGTTAAGCAGTTCGCGGAGCACCGCGTCCAGGCCGGAAACCGCCAAAGCCGGCGGCCAGCTTTCCACACAGGCGTTTTTAACGGCTGAGGTGACTTTTTTCAGCAGCTTCCGGGATTGTTCCAGCCGGGCGAAAGCCCGGCGCTTTTGCCCCGTGCGGAGCTCCTCCTCTATGAGCAGCAGCCCGGAGGACATTCCCACCTGCATGGCGCCGACGGCGTCGTGGAGCGAGGCCGCGAGCCTCTTTTTCTCGTCCTCGCGCGCCAGCATTATGCGGCCGGAAAGCCTGCGGTCCTCCTCCTCCAGCCTGCGGCGGCGGGTGACATCGCGCTCTATCAAAATGCCGTAAGTGAGCTTCCCCACTTTAATGTTACGCGCCGTAACCTCGGTTATAAGCGGCGCGCCGTCCCTGCGCTTCTGGCGCACCTCGAAGATAGAACTGTCCCCGTTCTGGCGGCCGAACCGGCCCCGGCTTAAAGACGCGCCCAGCACCGTTACGGGTTTCCCTATCAGCTCTCCCCGGGAATAGCCGTGAAGCATAAGCGCCGCGGGGTTGGCGTCCCGGATCACCGGCGCGCCGGCGGCAAGTTCAAGCACAAGTATAGAGTCGCGGGCGTGCTCGAAGATAACCCTGTAAAGGCCCTCGCCCTCCCGCGGCCCCGGCCGCCCCGCCGCGCCGGGTCCCACCGCGCTTGCGGTATTTGCGTCCGAGGCGCGCGGCTTTGGAAATGCTTTCATTACAACGATATTTTGGCATAAGTCCGGCCCGCGGTCAATATTTCCGCGGCGTTCCCGAAATTATTTTTTGTATAATCAAGAAACAGGCCGCGGCGAGAACGGCCGCGCAGCATTCTGACGGGGAACGACAACATGAAACAGCTCGACGTGCTTCTTGTGGAAGACAATCCCGGCGACACCGAACTGACAAGGCAGTCGCTGGCCGCCTCTAAACTCCCGATAAACCTTATCGCGCTCGACGACGGCGAAAAAGCGCTGAAATACCTGCGCGGGCAGGCCCCTTACCAGAAGGCCGCCAGGCCCGACCTGGTCCTGCTGGACCTGAACCTTCCCAAACTTTCCGGCGGCGAAGTGCTCCGCGAAATAAAGACCGACAAGGCGCTTAAAAGCATCCCCATAGTGGTATTAACCTCTTCCGAGGAGGAGACGGAAGTCTCCCGGTGCTACGCCGAAGGCGCTAACTGCTATATCGTCAAGCCGGTGGATTTCAACTCCTTCATGAGCATAGTAGGCCTGATAGAGGAGTTCTGGTTCTCGGTAGTAAAACTCGGCCGCGGCGGTAAAGAGAGCGCGGACAAAAAAACCGGCAAAAAGAATAAATAGCCGCTTGACCGGACTACCGGGGGGCAATTGAAAATACTATCCTTACACCTATTATCCATTTTTTTGGCGGCCGGGACGGCCCACGCAGCGCCGTCGGGGGAACTGGATTTCTTTAACTTCGAAAGAGCCTCCCTCGAAGATATACTGAACCTGAAGACCTCCGTGGCCTCCAGGCTGGAGTCCCCCTCCAGGCAGGCCCCCGGTATAATCACGGTGATCACCCGCGACGAAATAATCAACTCCGGCGCAAGGAACCTCATAGACGTGCTGCGGCTGGTGCCGGGCCTGGATTTCGGCGTGGACGTGGAGAGCAGCCTGGGCATCGGGGTAAGGGGAAACTGGGGAATAGAGGGAAAAGTCCTCGTCCTGGTGGACGGACAGACCGATAACGAACCTTTTTTCGGCACGGCGCAGCTGGCCCGGATACCAGTAGAACAGATAGAAAAGATAGAGGTAGTACGCGGCCCCGGCTCGGCCGTCTACGGCAGCTATGCCGAACTCGGCGTAATAAAGATAACGACAAGGGACGCCAGAGCCATAAACGGGACGGAAGCCGCCCTCTCGTACGGCTACATGGCAAAGACCTACGGCGAAAGGACGGCTAACCTGGCTTACGGCAGGACCTTCGAGGGCGGAGAACTTTCCGCCAAGGCCCAGGTGGCGGACTTCAACCTGAGCGACAGGCGCTACACCGCTTTCGGCGGCGGCACTTATTCCATGGCCGACGCCTCGCAGATACACTCGAGGAACCTGAATATAGGGCTTACGCGCGGCCAGGTGAACCTGCGGCTGATAGCCGACCAGTACCGCACTACCGAGCAGGACTTCTACGCCGAAACCATATTGCCTCACCCCTTCGACAGGAATTACGACGCCTATTTCGCCGAGGTGGACCGCGAGTTCAGCCTCGGGGAGAAGCTTACCCTCACCCCCTCGTTCAACTACAGCTATATGGCGCCTTTCTGCGGCTTCGACCCGGTTTTTTATCCCAGGGACAAGTCCAGCCATTATTCCAAAGGAACACTTCTCGCCTCCTACGCCGCGTCAGAGAACATCAGGTTTTCTGCGGGCACCGAAATTTCGGAACTTACAGGCATACTTGCCGACACTACTCCCATGCTCTGGAACGGCGTGGACCTGTACTTCCTGAACGGGAAAAAGACCATCCGCTACCATAACGCCGCTTTTTTTGGCGAGGCGGTAGCCGAATATCCCTTCGGCATTTTTTCCATCGGCGCGCGCTACGACAAGGCCGAAGAATTCAATTCCCCCTTCTCGCCCAGGCTGGCCTGGACCAAGGTTTTCGAGCGCCTCAACCTGAAGGCCATATACAGCAGCGCTTTCAGGGC
>JAJZVJ010000145.1 GCA_021845705.1 bacterium | reverse complement strand
CGAGCACCGAAACGATCATCGTCTTGCGCCTGCCGTTGGAGTTAGAGTTGTACAGCATGACCGCCCCCTGACAAAGCAAAAATATTTGCCCGCTTTTCACCCTTCCCCGCGCGCGGGGAAACTGAAAAAACAGGTTCTCTCTTAAATAAGAGTCTAGCAGACGGAACCGGTATTTTCAAGGCCCAATCCGCAATACCGCGAAAAGCGCCAAATACCGGATATGGGATGCTTTTCGCGGCCGGCATGCCCGCGTTTCCCGCGCTTTCAGACGGCCGCGGCTTTCTCCTCCACGCAGGCCGCCAGGCCGGAATGTTTTTCCGCGATAGTGGCCGCAAGCGCGTCGACCAGCGCAAGGTCGGATTCCGTGGGCAGGCCTTTTACTATGACCGGCTTAAGCACTTCGGCCTTTATATTGGGGATAAGGCCCGCTCGCTTTTCCACGGCGCGGCCGCCCCAGCCGAAGGAGCCGATCACGGACACGAATTTGGCTTTGGGCCGCAGCAGGTTGGCCAGGTGCACGGCGTAGACCACCTTGGGATGCGGCCCCGTAAGCACGGTAGGGGTGCCTATGATGATGGTAGCCGCGTCGACCAAAGCCATCGCCACCCGCCCCTCGTCGAAGTGCTCCAGGTTCAGTTTCTCAACGCAGACGCCGGCCTCCTGCAGACGGCTCACCAGGCGGTTCACCATTATTTCCGTGCTGCCGTGCATAGAGATAAAGGCGACCACGGCCTTATTGCGCGGCTCGCTGACGGCCCAGTCCTTGTATATCTCCATGATGAATTTAGGGTTGGCGTGCACGGGCCCGTGGCTGGGCGCGATCAGGGAGATATCGTATCTGGACAGTCTCTCCAGGTGCGCTTTTATGTTGGAGCGGAACGGCATCATTATCTCCGCGAAATAGCGCTTCATGGGGTCGTAAACCCGGTGCTCCTCCGAAAAGACCTCGCCGGTGGCCATGTGCGAACCGAAGAAGTCGCAGGAGAACAGGCATTTCTCCTCGCGCAGGTACGTCCCCATGGTTTCGGGCCAGTGCACCCACGGCAGATAGAGGAACTCCAGGGTTTTCCCTCCCAGCGAAAGCGTCTCCCCGTCCTTTACCTCGATGATCTTATCCGCGGGTAAATGCAGATGCGTCATCAGCAGTTCTTTGCACTTGGGGTTGGTAACGACCTTGGCCCCCGGATAGCGCCCAAGGACCAGCTGGATGGAGCCTGAGTGGTCCTGCTCGGCGTGCTGGGAGACGACGTAATCTATCTTTTTTTCATCCTTGAGATGGTCAAAAAGCACCTCCGCCTTTCCGGGGTCGCCGGAGTCTATAAGGGCCGTTTTCTCAGACCCCTTCACCAGGTAAGCGTTGTAGCTCGTCCCTTCCGGCAGCGGGATAAGAGAATCGAACAGGCGCCGGTTAAAGTCATTGATGCGGAGCGAGTACACGCCTTCGGCTATTTTCATCGGTTTCATATTTCCTCCAGTACTTGTTATTCTTACATCTGCCCGCTTGTATCCGCAACCCGCCGCCGCGGTCACCCTCCGGAAACCGGAGGAAAAACGTGCAGTATATCTCCGTCCTTCACCGGCACCGAAGCGGTCTTCTTGTTGTCCAGTATCTCCGAATTAAGGGTCAGCACGAAATGCTGCCTGACGTTCCCGTCCGGGTCCAGGATAAGGTTTTCGACTTCCGGCTTTTTATGGGCGCAAAGGCGGTCGAGCACTTCGCGCACGTTAAGCCCGCTGAGCTCCAGCTTGGAGATCCCCAGGCGCTTCCTGAGGGTGGTATATATCATCACGGTGACTTTGGCCATGCTACGGCAAAGCCTCCAGGATGCTCGCGGCAAAAGCGGCGAGCGTAGCGTCGCGGGCGCCCATGACGGCCACAATGTCCCCCGGCCTGACAAGCGCGGAGACGGCGGCCGGGATCTCCGAACGGTCCTTGAAAAAAATGGCCTCGCGCCCCTTCTGCGCCACGGCGTCCGAGATATCTTTAGAAGAAATATCCTTATTGGCGGTACCGCCGGCGTAATAGATCTCCGGCATGATCAGCACGTCGCGCTTGTTAAGGCCCGAAGCGAAACTCTCTATCAGCTCCGCTTTAAGGTGGCGGGTAGGGGTGAAGCCGTGCGGCTGGTAAACGGCGAATACGCGCCGCCCCGCCGCCTGGTGCAGGGCGCCCAGCAGGGCCGAGATCTTGGCCGGGTTATGGGCGTAGTCGTCTATGACGGTAACGCCGTTCTTTTCCCCCGTAAGCACGAAACGGCGCTCCACGCCGCGGAAATTTTTAAGCCCGGCGGCCGCGGCTTCGAGCTTTACGCCGTAAACGGAAGCCGCGGCGCAGGCGGCCAGCGCGTTCTCGATATTATAATGCCCGGGGGCCGGCAGGGAGAACTGCACTCCGTTTATTTTAAAATCCGAGGAGAAAGGTCCGGGTTTCACGTCGGCGACCTTCCAGCCGCCGGAATTAAAACCGAACTTTTCCGCGCGGGGCAGCAGCGAGGCCGCGGGTCCGTCGTCCGCGTTCACCAGGAGGCGCCCGCAGTTCCCGGCGAATTCCGTAAATATCCTGTTGAGCTCGGCGATATCCTTATGGTCCTTGCTGATGTTGAGCAGGAGCCCTGTTTTCGGGCGGTAGCGGACTATGGTGCCGTCGGATTCGTCGGCTTCCACGACAAGGACCTTCCCGGCTCCGCGGAAGGCGTTCCCCGCCAGCCCGCGCTCTTTAAGCTCGCCCAGCGCCCCGCCGGTTATTATAGAAGGGCCCAGCCCCCCCGCTTCCAGGACCGCGAACAGCATGGCCGCCACGGTGGATTTCCCGCTGGTCCCGGCCACGGCTATAGTATCGAAAACGTTAACCTGGGCGGCGAGCAGTTCGGAGCGGTGGGTAATTTTAACGCCGAGCTCTTTAGCCCTGGCCACCTCGGGGTTGCTCTCTTCTATTGCGGTGGAGAGGGCCAGCTCCGCGGTGTCCCCGTTTATGCCGGAACCGTCCTGCGGATAGATCTTTATACCGAGCTCCGCAAGCGACGCTTTTACCGCCAGGTTGCGGCCCCGGTCAAAATCCCTGTCGGAGCCGCTCACGGCGCGCCCGCCCATCGCGGCCATCTGCGCCAGCGCGCTCATACCGACGCCGCCTATCCCGGAGAAATGTATGGTTTCGCGCATTATCCAATTATTGATAATTATGCGAGCCCGGGCAAGAGACGCAGGGGAAACCTGTAACGAGAATCAGCGGGCGCGATCAGCGGCGGCGGCGGTAATTTGCAGGGATGTCGCTGCCGGGGTCCGAGGGCGATCTTTTGAAGGATACTGTATAGCGGCGCCACCTGGTCTTGATGTATTTAAGCCCGAGGACGATCTCGGCTTTACTGGAGGTGGTCATCGTCAGGTAGCCCCGGGTAATTTCCTTGTCACTGCAAATTGCGGGCGTAGTTTCGCAGGAGGTGTAAGAGATGTCGGCCATCGCTCCGAACTTATTCTCAACGCGCTTGAGGAAGACGTGTATTCCTTTTTTAAGTTCCTTCCGGCGCTCCGGGGACAGACTGTTAAGGTCTTCCGGGTCCGGCCCGGCCGCGGCCGCGGACCTGGTATCAGCCGCTCCGGAAGCGGTCTTTTCCGCCGCCGGGTTGCCCCCGGATACGGCCCCGCTGACGAGCATTTTTTCTTCGGGGGCCGCGGCTCCTTCCTCCGCGGAAACATATTTGGAGTCCAGCCCGTTAAGTTTGTCCGTGACCACGGACTGCAAAAGGCTCCGGCTTTCGGGGGCCCGGCTATCCCGCGCGGAAAAAACATCAAAAGATTTGTCCGCCGTGTTGCCGGAAGCGGAGGGGGCGGCGGCTTTGGGACCGGTCTTGGAGCCGGCGGCCCCGGCGGCTCCTGAGGCCCCGGAGCCGGAAACGCTCTGCGGCGCCGAAGCGGCCGGCGCTTTTCCGCCGCCGGAAGAAGCCGCGGCCGAAGCGGCTCCTCCGGATAATTTGGAATTGTAGCCGCTGTCGGCCCCGGACCTGCCGCTCTCATCGGCCGAGTCAAGCGCGCCCGGCGAAGCTTGCCCGCACAGGGCCTGCAGTCCTCCGGCCTTCCCCGTTCTACTCCCGCTGTAAGGCGGTATGGAACCGCCGTCCCAGGGCCGGGACGCGGGCCCCTGCCCGCCGCCGTTAACCGGCAGGGAGGCGTAAAGCTTCGGAGCGGCTCCCGAACGCGGTCCGGCCGCGGGCCCGCCGAAAGACGGGTTTTGCGCCGGAGGAAGCTCTTTAACTACGGAGACTGAAGGCAGGCCGTCCCCGGCGTGGCCGCGTTTAAACCCCAGGACCGGCTCCGGAGGTGTTCCGGAAGCCGAAGATGCGCTGTCACCCCCGCCGTCGCTCCATGAGCCCGCGCCGGAATAGGCCGGGGCGCGGGCGCCGTAACCTTCCGGGAAATTCTTACTGTAATGGCGCTCGAAGGCGTCGTCGCCGGAGCCTGGGCCGGCTTCAGGGCCGGCTTCCTTGCGGGCGGAGGCCGTGGAACTCCCGGGGAGCGCGGCCGCCTGCGGCGTCTCTCCGAAGAAGCCGCTCATGAAGTTGTCTCTTTTCTTTTTGATCTCCGCTTTCCCGCGCTGAAAATCCCCGAGATAATCCGCGGCGGCGGGCGCCGCGCCGCGCACGTTCATATTGTAATGCATATCCTGGGTTTCCCTGGAATCCGCGCCGATGTGCACGACCATAAGGAACCCGCCCGCCACAAAGGTGGTGACCGCGGAAGCCAGCACAAAAAGAGGTTTATTGCTTTCCATAGAACCAGGCCCCGTAAATCCCTGCGGCCGAAAGCCGCGCCGCCGGCCGATGCCACAAAAATAGTATATAGGGTTTTTTGGGTTTCTGCCAGTCCCCCCTTCCCGCGGCACTGCCTCTGGACACCTGGCGGGCGTTTTTTTGTAATATATCATACCAGCGGACGGAAAAATGAACTGCAAAAAAGAAACGAATTCGAAGAGCTGCTCCTGCACCTATGAGCCCTGCCCCCGCAAAGGCGCCTGCTGCGACTGCGTAGCGTACCACAGGAAAAGCGGGGAACTGCCCGGCTGCTATTTCGCCACCGAAGCGGAACGCACTTACGACCGTTCCATAGAGAATTTCATCGGGACCTGGAAAGCAAAATGAAAAAAGTGATAAATACGCCCAAAGCCCCGGCCGCGATAGGCCCTTATTCCCAGGCCGTTGAGGCCGGCGGGCTGATCTTCATCTCCGGTCAGCTGCCGATAGACCCGGCTACCGGCATTATGGCCCCGGCAGAAATAAAGGTCCAGACCGAAGCCGTAATAAAGAACCTGGAAGGGATCTTGCTCTCGGAAGGCCTTACTCTCGGGAACATAGTGAAGACCACGGTTTTTATGGCGGACCTGGGACAATTCGCGCAGATGAACGCGGTCTACGGCGGGTTCTTTTCCGCCACTCCCCCGGCCCGCGCCACGGTAGAGGTAAAGGCCCTGCCGAAGGCGGCCCTGGTGGAGATAGAGGCGATAGCGGCAAGGTAACCGCGCCCCAAGTCGCGGAAAGCCGGCGGCCGGTCATTTATGCACCCACTCCTGGAGAAAAAAAGCACGGGCACCCTCTTCCCGCTTTTTTCCATGCGCTCGAAAAAAGACTGGGGCATAGGCGATACGGCCTCCATGACGCTCTGGTTCGACGTAATGAAGGCCATGAACCTGGACGTGCTCCAGGTGCTCCCCATAAACGAAATTCCGCCGGGCGTCTCCTGTCCCTACACGGCGCTTTCCGCTTTTGCCCTTGACCCCATCTACATAGCTGTGGACCGCCTGCCCGAACTTAAATCCTTCCCGGCCCTGGCCGAGGAGATAAATTCACGCCGTTTCCAGGCCGGGATAAAGCGGCTGCGCAGGGCTAAAACCGTGATGTACAACGAGGTACGGCACCTGAAATTCTCCACTTTATGGAAGATCTATACGCACTTCCATCAGAACCACATTCTTAAAGATTCGGCCCTCGCGGGTGAATTCCGCTCCTTTTGCCGGGCCAACTCCGCCTGGCTGGAAGACTACGCGGTTTTCCGCCACCTTAAGGACACGCACGACTGGACTTCCTGGACGCACTGGGAGTCCCCGCTCCGCGACCACGGCCCCGAGGCGCTGAAAGAGCTGCACGCGCGCGAAGAGACCCATATCCTGTTCTTCAAGTACCTGCAGTGGGGCATACACCGCCAATGGTCCGGCGTCCGCACGCGGGCGGCCATGCTCGGCATAAAGATACTCGGCGACCTGCCCTTCATGGTGAACCAGGAGAGCGCCGACGTCTGGTCGCGCCAGCAGGAGTTCGACCTGTCCAGCGAAATAGGCGCGCCGCCCGACGCTTTCAGCGAGACCGGGCAGCGCTGGGGCCTGCCCGCCTACAACTGGAGCGCGGTGGAAGGGAATAATTTCGACTGGTGGCGCTCAAAAGTAAAAAAAGCCTCCGAATTTTACGACATGTTCCGCATAGACCACATGGTGGGATTTTTCCGCACCTGGGTAATACCCAGGGACGTGGAGATC
>JAJZVJ010000144.1 GCA_021845705.1 bacterium | reverse complement strand
CGTAAGCGACGAGGCCGAGTGAGGAGGGCGGCCGCGGTGTGGCCGACCCGGTGCCCGCCGGGCCCATACCCATGACAGGCCCCCGACTCAACATCCCGCGGCAAATTCATAAAGCAATAATCAGGAGAACAGGGCGGGCAGGAGGCCGCGGGCGTCGCCGTCCAGTTTTATATCGGCGGCCTTATCGTGCGCGGTGGCCCCGCGGTTAACTATAAGGTAAGGTTTCCCCCCCGCCTTGGCGGCAAGCGGAACGGAAGCCGCCGGCCGCGAACTTTTCCAGGGCCTGTTCCATTGAGATCCACTCCAGGCAGTCCAGGCATTCTGCGTAAAGCCCGGAGCCGTGAAGCTCTATGATCTTATCGGTGCGGTTATTTCTCCAGGGGCTTAACGCAGTCGGGAGAATCGTTCTTGGCGTCGTTAACTATATCCGACACGCGGTAGACATGCATCAGGGAGGAATCGTAGGCGCGCAGCAGCGGCAGAAGGGTCTCGCTGTCGCGGAACTTGGGGTCCAGCCAGAGCGCCTCGTGACGGCGCTCCAGTATCACCGGCATGCGGTGGTGCACGGTGCGCACCAGGGCGCTTGCGGCGGCGGTTATTATGGCGAAGGTCCCGCTTTTTTCCTCGTAAACCCCGGCCATGCCGAACATGCTATTGTCCTTCATAACGAAGCGGTAAGGAGTTTTAACCCCGGCGGAACTTTGCCACTCGTAAAAGCCGTCCGCGGGAACTATGCACCTGGTCCTGTAAAAGGCCGACCTGAAGGCCGGGCGCGACGCTATGCCTTCGGCGCGCGCGTTAATGAAGCCTTCGCGCTCCTGCGGCGCGGCCGTTTCAGGGGTGGTTTCTTCCGAAAACTTTTTCTCGAGCGAGTTGCCGGCCGAGAACAGCGGCGTTGAGGAGCCCGTGCCGGGAGCGTTAGACCACGCCGGGATAAAGCCCCATTTCATAAGCTTAAGGCCGCCGGCGCAGACCACCGGGGCGTTCGCCCCCGGAGGTATGTTATAACTGGGCTTGCAGTTGAAAGGCGGCGGCTTGATACCGAAGCGCTTTACCGCTTCCGCCAAATCCATTGTAAGTGAGTATCGGCCGCACATAATCTATCCCCTTCCGGGATTATACAATTTATTCAAGCGGGAAAAGTTTTTTCCCGGCGGCCGCGCGGTTTATACCAAAGCTTTAAGCCTTTCGATCCGCTCTTCCAGCGGCGGATGCGTGGCGAAGAGCGAGGATAAGCGCTTCGGTTTGCCGGCTATCTTCAGCGTCGCCATCGAGGATTTATTGGTCAGGTCGGCGTAAGCCGCCGTGCTCTGCAGGGCTTCGAGGGCCTTTATCATGCTGGTGCGGCCGGCCAGCTGCGCGCCGCCCGCGTCCGCGCGGAATTCGCGGCGGCGCGAAAAAGCCGACACCGCTATCATCCCAAGGGCGCTCAGCGCTATCTCCAGCACGAAAATTATCAGGTAGCTTGGGGCGGAGCTCCGCTCGGAGCTGTCCCCGCGGTTGGCTATGAAGAAGGCTATCACGCGCGCGAGGAACATGACGAAAGCGTTAATAATGCCCTGGATCAGCGTCATGGTCACCATATCGCCGTTGGCTATATGGGAGATCTCGTGGCCAAGCACCCCTTCCAGCTGGACCTGGTCCATGCGCTTCAGCAGGCCGGCCGAGACCGCCACCAGGGCGCGGCTTTTGGTGGGGCCGGTCGCGAAAGCGTTTATCTCCGGACTGGGATAGTAGCCGACCTCGGGCATGGCGGGCAGGCCGGCGGCCGACGCCAGTTTATGTACGGTGCGTACCAGGGCCGCCAGCTGCGGTTCGCGCGTCTCCGGGTCTATAACCACCACGCCCATCATCCACTTGGCCATAACCCGGGAGAGGGCGAGCGAGATAAAAGCCCCGCCCATGCCCCAGACCAGGCAGAAAGCCATAAGGTTGTTGTAGTCTATGCCGCGCGCGCTGAAATACCCGCCTATGCCCAGGATATTAAGCGTGAACGACAAGGTGACTAGGATGAGGATGTTTATAGCGAAAAAGAGGAAAATTCTTTTGCCAATTCTGAACATAAGGCCTCCTTCAAGACCGGCTTCTTCATATATTCTACCAAAACGCCGCGGTCAAGAGCGGCCGGCCGCCGGAACAAAGGGCCCTTGACATGTATTGACATGTCAACTACACTATCCAAATGAGCCCCGTAAAAGCGCTGTTAACACTGTTCACCGCTTTGGCCCTGGCCGCGCCGGCCGCCGGGGCGCAATCTTTTTCCCAGCTGCCCGGTTCGGCCGAAGCGGGGTCCGCGCAGGCGCCCGAACCTTCAGCCCTGCCTGAAGCCGTTGAAGACCCTTCCGCCCCCAACGCCGCCGCCGATTTCCTGGTAAAGCCGGAGGCGGAGCACGACCAGGGAGCCGAACTGTTCGACCCCTGGCAGACAGCGGAAAAGTCGGTTCCCGGCGCGCCCAAGATCCCTTTTTTCGACATAGCCAAAGCCGAAGCTAAAGCGCAGAGCGTGGACCTTGCCCTTGTGCTGGCCGTAATACAGAAGGAATCGTCTTTCGATCCCCATGCCCACAGCGCGGCCGGAGCGAAGGGCCTTATGCAGGTCCTGCCGGACACCGCAAGATGGCTGGGCCTCAGGGATACCCGCCAGCTCACCAAACCGGCCGTAAACATCAAGTACGGCGTAAAATACCTGAAATATCTCTGGGACGAATTCGCCCAGACCGCCTCAGCGGACATCTCCCCCGCGGAGATAGACATGAAAGCGTCGCAGATGGCTTTAGCCGCTTACAATGCCGGCCAGGGCAATGTGCGCAAATATAACGGAGTTCCCCCCTTCAAAGAAACCCGCAACTACGTTGAAAAAGTGACGCGGTACTTCAAGCATTACGAAGACCTGCTCAAAGAGCTCGCCAACTGACCCCCGTGTCCGGATTCGACCTTCCCCCCGGAAACCGGCCGCGCCGGCCCATGTCTGCCGCCATCCCGGCATACCGCTGAAGCGCCGCTACGCCCTCTCGGACGCCGAAGCGTGAGCGAAAATACTGATAACGGTGGAACAGGAAAGAATGGAAAAGTCGGCGGGACAAACCGGGCCGCGGGCCGGCCCCTCCCGAAAATAACCTGCCGGGCTACCAGCTGATTATTTCTTCAGGCTCCCAATCCGCGAAAGCCTTTACCACCGCTTCCGGTATGCGTACCGGACGGCCGGTCTTATAATTTATCCAGACCCAGGTAGTGCGTCCGCAGCTCACCATCTTGCCGTCCGACTGCCTGAAGAGTTCGTACTGCCGCCCGGAGGAGGCGCGCTCGGCGGTCTCCACCCAGGTCCGCATACGCACGGTCTCGCCCGGGAGCACCGGCAGCAGGTAATCTATTTCGTGCCTGCGCACCACCCAGCCCTCGCCCATGGCCAGGAGTTTGTTGAACTCCCAGCCTACAAGGTCGGAATGCTTCGTTGCCACGCTCATGAACCAGTCCAGGTAGACCTGGTTGTTAACATGCCCCAGCCCGTCTATCTCTTCCGGGGTTACCTTGTGCTCGAATACCGCGACTTTTGAAATTGCCATACCCCTATGTTATTAAAAAACGCGGCGTTTTAGAACACTGCCGCCGGTTCAGCCGGACGCGCCGTCCTTTTTTCTCCCGCGCTCAAGGCGCACCGCGGCTACCCCGGAGTTTTTTCGTATGGCGCCAAGCCTGCCGGCTTTCGCCCAGCCCAGGATCAGGGTTTTTTTCACCTTCTTCGCGTAGACCGTCCTCTCCCCGGAAAGCACAAAACCCGCTGAAACCGACAGCTGCCTGACCAGCGCCGTATAATCCTTCAATTTCGGCATAATGCTGACAAAAACATATTTCGTCTTTTTAACGGGCTTTACCGCGGCCTTTTTCCGCTCAGGGGTGCCGGCAGAAAGCGCGTCCCTGAACCCCTCCGCATACAGCGGCTTATAGCGGGGGTTCAGATAGCCGTAGGTAGTTTCTATGAAATCCTGGAAGCCGGGGTCCGAATAAATGGGCGAGCCCTCCAGGCCGGTAGCGGAGGCTGCCGGCCGGGCGGCGCAGTTAACCCCGCAAAGCGGGCCCAGTAAAACCGCGAGAAGTACTCTTTTAAGCATCCGTTCTCCCTTCTTAGCCTTCCGCCGGAACCGTATTAAACCGTGTAATACATTGTATTATCAAAAGCGCGGCCTGTCACGGGTCCTGCGGCCCAGGCGGCTTTAGGCCCTTTGTCCCCCGCTCCTTTACAGCGCGGGCGGAGTAGTGTAGAATTTGCCTTATGAAAGCCAGGCCGGAAACAAAAAAGGGCGAAAGCACCAGGCAGAAGATAATTTCCTCGGCTATAAAGCTGGCGGCGCGGCACGGCTTCGCCGAGGCCAGCTTCCAGATGATAGCGGACGATATCGGGCTCAGCCAGTCCGCGGTCATGTACCATTTCCCCGACAAGAACGCCCTTTTCGCCGAACTGGTGCGGGCCATAATCCGCCACAACCACGAGACCGTAAGCGAACTGATAAAGACTTCGGACGGGGCCGGCGCCAGGCTCCTGAAGCACTGCCTCGGCAACGTTATGTGGGCCGTCCGCTACAGGCGGCAGGACGCGCAGATACTGCTGCTGCTTTACTACCTGGCCGGCCGCGGGGAGAATTTTTCCCGGCTGTTCACGCAGATGATAACCGCGGGGCGCGAGAGGATACTGGCCCACCTGCTGGCCGGAGTCCGCGAAGGCGTATTCCGGATCAAGGGCGACCCGGCGGCCCTGGCCGAGACCATACAGAACAGCCTGTTCGGGGCCATGCTTTACGCCGCTTCCGCGCCGGAGGACAGCGTGGATACCGCCGGGCTGGAAGCGAAATGGAAGGGTTTTATTTCCGCCCTCACCGGGTGGGAAGGCTGAGCGGCTGCGCGCCGTTTTTCCCGACTAGATGTCTTTTTTTCCGCCGGCCCTGTAAATAGAGCCCCTGCCGAACTTTTCCCTGATACTCTCTATAGCCTTATGCGCCTTTTCCCGCCTTGCGTCACCCTCGTCCTCGAAAAGGCTTTCTTTCTCCGCGGCCGGCATAAGGCCTGAAACCTTAACCCCGAGAAGGCGCACCTTTTTACGGCCTTTATCGAAGGCCGCGTACAGGGCCAGGGCCTCGCGGCATAAGATATCCGCGTAATTTGTGGAAAGCGGCATGGTCCTGGCCCGCGTATAGGTTTCAAAACCCTCAAGGCGTATCTTCAGGGTCACGGTCCTGCCCTTCAACCCCGCCTCCCGCAGCCGCGAGGAAACTTTATCCGCCAGAGCCACCAGGGATTCCTTTATCTCCCGGGCGTCGGAGGTGTCTTTTTCAAAGGTTATCTCGTTGCCCACCGATTTAGTATCGGAGCCCTCGAACACTTCACGCGGATCCTCCCCCAGCGCCAGCGCTTTAAGCCCGGCTCCATGGCTGCCGAGGCCGCGCAGTTCACCGGCCCCGGCCGCGGCCAGTTCGCCTATAGTGTTGATGCCGCGGCCCCGCAGTATCTCCGCGGTCTTCGGCCCGAGCCCCCAGAGTTTGGAAATATCGAGCGGCGCCAGGAAAGCCCTGAGGCCCGCTTCCCCCACCACCACCAGCCCGTCCGGCTTTTCGAGGTCCGAGGCTATCTTGGCCGCTGTCTTAGTAGGGGCCAGGCCTACCGAACACGTCAGGCCCGTCACACTTTTTACCCTGGCCTTTATAGCCCGGCAGGTCTCGACCGGCCCGCCGAAGAGATGCGCGCTGCGCGTTATATCCAGGAAAGCCTCGTCTATGCTCACCTGCTCTATATCCGGGGTGAACTCGTAGAATATCTCCCTTATCTTCCCGGAAGCCTCTTCGTATTTATGGAAATCCGGAGGGAGGTAGACGCCCTGCGGGCAGCGGCGCCAGGCCTCGGAGATGGGCATGGCGGACCGCACGCCGAATTTGCGGGCTTCGTAAGAGCAGGTGGAAACTACGCCCCGCCCGGCACCTCCCTTAGGGTCCGCCCCTATAATGACAGGCTTACCTTTAAGCGCGGGATCGTCGCGCTGCTCTATAGCCGCGAAGAACGCGTCCATGTCCACGTGTACTATGCGCCTTTCCATACAAGAATCCTATTAAAGATATACCTTTCCCATCAACTTCGGCCCGGACTTCGGCCCGGACTTACGGGGATTTTGTTTTTATGCTAATATTCGAAAATGATATCGAAAAAAGAAATTCTCCGCTTGGTAGTCTTCACGGCCGCGGCTTATGCCTCGCTTAAGGTCACCACTTTGGGCTGGAACTTCCTGGCCCCGGGGTAGACCGGCGGCCCCCCGCGCACCAGCCCGGCTGAACTGCGGGCGACCGTAACCGCGCTGGCGGTGGATATCGGACCGCGCGATATTTACAACAACAACAGGGCCGGGCTGCGGAAAACGGAAACTCATATAAGCGGGCGCTTTAAAGCCGCCGGCTGCAAGGTGGAATACCAGGAATACACCGCGGGCGGAGTAAAGGTCAGGAACATCATCTGCGTTAAACAGGGGACCGGCGCGCCGGG
>JAJZVJ010000143.1 GCA_021845705.1 bacterium | reverse complement strand
TTCTGGGATGGGCCGCCACGGGGACCGGAACGCAAAACACGCTCGGGCACACCGTGCCCTCGCTCGGTATTCGCCCGCCGCGCTTATGCAAGCGGCGGGCAAGAAAGTGGAGCTGCGCTCCACGCAACGACGGTTTTGCTAACCCGGTCCCCATGCCGGCCGAATGTCTGACTCACTTCGCCGGATAGTCGTAGAAGAACAGCGGCTTGCCTAACTTCTTGACGCCGAAATTCTCGGCCAGGCTCTTCATCTTTTTAGAAAGCAGGAAGTCGAAGAAAGCCTTCGCCCCGACGGCGTTTATTTTCGGGAACTTTTCCGTATTCACCAGTATGACGCTGTAGCGGTTAAGCAGCGCCTCGTCACCCTCGCAGACTATCTGCAGGCTGAGGGTCTTCTTAAGCGCCAGGAAGGTGGAGCGGTCGGAAAGCACATAGGCCTCTTTCTCGTTCGCCATCGTGACGGTGGCGCCCATCCCCTGCCCCGACTCCAAATACTTATCGGCGGCAGGCTTGGCCTTGGCGGCGGCCCACAGCTTGAGCTCCTTTTTGTGGGTTCCGGACTGGTCGCCCCTGGAGATAAAGAGCGCGCCGCTGGCCGCTATCTTCGCGAAAGCGGCCGCCACGGATTTCTCCCCCTTTATCCTGGCCGGGTCCGAAGCCGGGCCGAGGACCACGAAGTCGTTATGCATGAACGTGGTCCTGTTCTTGCCGTAACCCTCGTCCATGAACTTTTTCTCGTCGTCGGGGCTGTGCACCCAGAGCAGGTCCGCTTCCCCGTTCTTGCCCAGCTGCATGGCCTGCCCGGAGCCTACAGCTATGGCCTTGACCGTGTAGCCGCTGTCCTTCTGGAAAGCGTCTATAACCACGTCCAGCAGGCCTGTATCCTGCACGCTGGTGGTGGTGGCAAGTATTATGGTCTTGTTCTTCACCGGCTTCGCCGCCACTTTCGCTTCGCCGCAGAAAACCGGCGTACTGAGAACCGCCAGGCATAAACCGGCTATTATTTTCTTAAACATATCTGTCTCCTTTAATTTCGTTCGTTAAGCAGATCACATTTTCACGCTGAGCTGGAGATAAAGCCAGTCGGCGTTATCATGGGTCCCGGTGTTCTTCACATATGTCCCCGCGAAGAACCTGGCGTAGCCGCCCTCAAGTCCGGCGCCGCCGCCCAGATCGCATTTAGCCGCCAGGGAAGCCTCCTGACCCACATAGGTACCGGCCGTCCCGGCGGCGCTGGTGCGCAGTTTCTTGCCCGAGGAATCGTACCAGGAATCCTTCGCGCTGGCCAGCCAGAAGAAATTGGTCCCGGCGGTCAGTTTGAACCCCTTCGACGGCTTCGCGGAAACTTCAAGCGCGGCTTCCTTCACGTTCTCCCACCTGAACAGGTCCATCAGGCCGTATGGGTCGTGGGTGCTCTGGTAGAGCGGGATGAACGTATTGTTAACGGAATCCGAAGGATTCCTGTCGCCGCTGGCGTAGTTGTAGATAGCGGCTATCCTGGGACCCCAGGCGCTCTTGAACTCCCGGCTCAGGTCCGCGTGGAAGGCGCCGGCGTAAACGTTCTTCCCCGCGCTTTTGCCGAACTGGTACGGCAGCTCCAGGTCCAGCACCAGAGCGCCCGGAAGCCTGGCCTGCCCGTGCACGCCGACCGTGTTCCTGCTCAGCGTCGACGAGGAGGAATTGTCGTAGTTGGAAAGCACATACCCCTCTACCAGCGGCGCGTTCTTGTTCTTGCGGTAGGTCACATAGGTCCCGGCCAGCGTGTCGTGGTTGTTAGGGTCGTTCCAGGCGTTCTCGTTGTAAACTATCCTCTGGCCGTAAAACGCGTCCGCTGAAAGCCCGCCGGACTTGTATTTCAGCACCGCCGCGTCGAAATGGTTTATCCGGTTGCTCCAGGTAGCGGCCCAGATAAGGCGGCCCTGGCCGTACTTAAGCTCCTGCCGGCCGACTTTAAGCTCGAGTGGAATACCCGCCACCCCCTTCACGGCCAGATAGGCCTGGTGCAGGTCCATATTGTCCTTCTGCAGCGGCCTTTTCATGTTCTGGTAAGCCGCGCGCAGGTCCATGCCCTCGGCGAACAGCTCCAGCTTGCCGGGCAGTTCGGCCCTGGCGTTCAGCTTCAGCCGCTGGTACATAACCTCCGCGTAGTCGCTTTTCGCGCTGTCCAGGTCGAAATTATTCCTGTTCTCCATCCGCACCCGCTCGTCAACGCCGAAACCGGTCTGCCAGTCCGCCGGCGCCGCGGTTTGCGCCGCCGCGTTAATAGCCAGCGCCTGCAGGCACACCAATGCGGTCAATGTCACATTTTTCACGATTCCCTCCTTGAGTTTCAGCAAATCACGCGCGGCTGCGGGACAGTGCCGCCGCAGTTTAGCCCGCTGTTATGGCTTAAGCACTTCCACTTTGGCCACAGAACTTACATTCCGGTCCAGAAAGAAGTCGGCCGTTGAATACAGCGCGAAACGGCCGCTTTCGTCATGCCCTTTATCCTCCACCAGGAAATCGGCGTTGTCGCCGCGGTTAATTATCTCGGAAAGGCTGAAAGCCGCCCGGTAGGCGTCTCCCGCCGAGACCACTACCAGGTAAGGACCGGAATCCTGCGGGGCTATCCCGGCGGTTTTGGCGAGGATGTCCTTGAACAGAAATCCTTCCGTGGCTTTAACTCCCTTGAACCCGTTGCCGTGGCCATAACCGGCAGTTACATAGTCGCGTTCAGCGGCAAGTTTTTCAATATCCGCTATGGCCGTGGTCTTCCCGCCGGCCAGCACATTAAAGCCGGCGGCGTAAACGGCGGCGTGCTTCTCACCGGGATAAGTTCCCGGCGCGGATCTGACCGTTATTTTAGAAGGGTCCGCTATGAAGCGCGTATTATACAGGTCGTCGGAACAGACCAGGCGCGGCGCCTCCGGCAGCGGCCAGTCCTTGTTGCGCCCGGTGGTTATGGAACGCGCTGACTTATAGATCAGCGCGTTAAAGCTGTCGCGCGCGTAATAGATCTCGCCCCAGCTGAAAACGGCTTTCTCCCCCTTGTCGTTCTCCACTATAACGAACAGGTCCGTTTCCGGCCTGAAGTCGGCGCCGGCTTTCTTTACCCGCTTCGCGTTCAGAATATCGTACAGGGAATAGCCGGAAAAAAAGTACGCTCCTTTGAACTGCGGCTTGCCTAGCGCGTACGCCAGCTCCTTTACGGCGACCTGCCGCACCGGCAGCGAGGCCAGTTCCACCGGGCCCGGGTCAGCGACTTCGCCGCCCACATAGACGCTCTTAAGCGCGTATTCCTTCTCCGGCCCCCTCTCGTAAAAGCTGTTCACGGCCGGCGCGGCCGTGCCCGCTTCCTGCGCGCCAGCCGGCAGGTTAGCGGCAAGCAGCGCCAGACAAACGAATATTTTAACCGCCATTATTTTCCTCCGCTCGGGGCCGCGGCCGCGGCGTACGTCCAAAAACCTCGCGCGCGCGGCGACCCGTGTTTTAATGGTATAAAATTTGCGGATATGTCCCTTATTCACAATATTCATACCGCTCATGAATATTTATCCCGCGTCCGCGCAAAAAGGCGCCGGCCCGCCCCCGGCGCATAAAAACGCCCGTGGCCGGCGCGCCGCACGCCTCCACCCCCGTCATTTTACGCCCGCTCAAGATGCGTGCTTTTTATATTTTTGAGATAGGCCACCAGGCTGCGGTGCCTTTTAAGACCGGCCCTCTTGGTTTTCTGATAGATATAGAAATTCCCCTCGAAAAGTTTCAGCTTCGGAAAGACTTCTACAAGGATTTTTCCCTTCAGCTCTTTCATTACACAGTATCTCGGCACGAAGCCGACGCCAAGGCCTTCGACGGCGGCGTTTATGATAGCCCTGATGTGGTTCATTTCGGTCACCGCGGACAGCTCCGGGCGCTCAGCCTCGGGAAGAGCGTTAAGAAAATGCCCCCACCACCGCCCGCTTTTGTCCATGGACAGGACGTTCTGCCCCGCAAGGTCCAGCGGAGTCCGGATCCCGTGCTTCCGCACAAATCCGGGAGAGGCTATCACCGCGTATTCCTCGCGGAACAGGGGCGTTTTGGAAAGTTCGCCGGCATCGTGTTCACTACAGTCGATTATCATGTCCAGCTCTTCGTTCAGCAGCGGCTTAAGCAGTTCGTGCCGGAACTGGAAGTCTATGTGCACGCGCGGGTTATTGTTTATAAAACCTTTCAGGTATTTCACCAGCAGCGTGGTCCCGAACTCCACCGTGGCGCCAAGGCGTATCACCCCCAGGTTCATGTTCTTAACGGCGGCCAGCTGCTCCTCGGCCCTTTCAATTTCGCAAAACACCGTCTCGCACGCCTTATACAGTATTTTTCCGGCTTCGGTCAGCTCCAGGCCGTTAACGCTTTTATTGAAAAGTTTGTCTCCGGCGCTTTTTTCCAGCTTGCCCACCGAGTGGCTGACCGCCGACTGGGTAAGATACAGCCTCTTGGCGGCCTCGGTAAAGTTGCGGGTCTGCGCCACGGTAAAGAAGGCTTTAAGCTGGTAAAGATTAAGCGCCATGTTTAATTTCCTTCATAGCTGATATGAATATTATGAATTATACTAATATTCCTCGAACTGCTACCATAATAGCCAACTTCCACGCGGAGGACGGCATGAACACTATTTTCCAGGTCCCCAAACCAGTTAACGAACCCCTTCTGGGTTACGCCCCCGGCAGCCGCGAGCGCGCGGAGCTGAAAGGCAGGCTCGCGGAGCTCCGCGGGCAGGTAACAGATATCCCGCTTATAATAGGCGGCAAAGAGGTGCGCACCGGCCGCACCGCGGACATATACGCCCCGCATGAGAACAAAAAGCTGCTGGGCCGCTACCACAAGGCCGGCCCCGCCGAGGTGGAACTGGCCGTAAAAGCCGCCGCGGCCGCCAGAAATACCTGGGGCAGAATGCCCTGGCATGCCAGGGCGGCGGTGTTCCTGAAAGCGGGGGAACTCCTGGCCGCCACCTGGCGGCAGACCCTCAACGCGGCCACCATGCTGGGGCAATCCAAGAACCCCTGCCAGGCGGAGATGGACTCCGCGTGTGAACTGGTGGACTTTTACCGCTTCAACACTTATTACGCCGAACGCATCTACGGCCAGCAGCCCTTCTCCCCTTCCGGGAGCTGGAACTACCTGGACTACCGGCCCCTCGAAGGTTTCGTCTTCGCCGTGACGCCCTTCAATTTCACCTCGATAGCCGGCAATTTGCCGACCGCGCCCGCCATAATGGGGAACACCGTCATCTGGAAGCCGGCTTCCACCGCGGTTTATTCCGCTTATTTCCTTATGAAGCTCTGGCAGGCGGCCGGGCTGCCGGACGGCGTAATAAACATGCTGCCCGGCTCCGGGGCGGAAGTAGGCGGCCCTGTCTTGGACAGCCCCGACCTGATGGGCCTGCATTTCACCGGCTCCACCGGGGTCTTTAACGGCATGTGGCGGACCATCGCGGGCAACCTCGGCAGATACAGGGGCTATCCGCGCGTTGTGGGCGAGACGGGAGGAAAAGATTTTATTTTCGCGCACAGTTCCTGCGATACCGAGGCCCTGAAATGCGCCATAGTGCGCGGCGCCTACGAATACCAGGGCCAGAAATGCTCGGCCGCCAGCCGCGCCTACATCCCGCGCCCGGTCTGGAACAGGATAAAGGACGACCTGGCCGCGCAGATCAAAGGCATAAGGATGGGCCCCGCCGAGGACTTCACCAACTTTATGAACGCCGTAATAGACAAGCGCGCCTTCGACGAGATAAAAGGCCATATAGCTTTCGCGAAGGCCGCGCCCGACGCGGAGATCCTGGCCGGCGGCGGCTGCGACGACTCGGAAGGTTATTTCATAAGGCCGACGCTCATAGAAACCACCGATCCCGGGTTCAGGACCATGGAGCAGGAGGTCTTCGGGCCGGTCATGACGGTATTCGTCTACGAGGACGGGGAGTTCGAGGAAACCCTGCGGCTGTGCGATTCCACCTCGCCCTACGCGCTTACCGGCGCCATCTTCGCACAGGACCGCGCCGCCATCCTGAAAGCCGGAGAGCTGCTCGAACACGCGGCCGGGAACTTCTATATAAACGACAAACCCACCGGCGCCGTGGTGGGCCAGCAGCCTTTCGGCGGGGCCAGGGCCTCCGGCACCAACGACAAGGCCGGTTCGCCGATGAACCTGATGCGGTGGACGTCCCCAAGGACGGTGAAAGAGAACTTTGTCCCCCCCGCCGGCTACAAGTACGCTTTTATGGAGGAAAAATGACGACAACTACCACCGGAGAGAAGATCATGAAAAAATCGATAAATAAAGTTCTGCGGGCCTTCGATATCAAGGCGTCGCAAAGCGGGGTCTGGATAGGCGGCAAAGCCGTCAAAACAGGCGGGGCCTCGGTAAAATCCTTTTCCCCGGCGGACGGGAAGTTTATCGGCTCCGTAAACACGGCCGACGCCTCCTCCTATGGAACGGCCCTGGAGGCCAACGCAGGGGCGTTCAAGCTCTGGAGAACGGTCCCCGCCCCTAAACGCGGCGAGATAGTACGCCAGTTCGGCGGCGAACTCCGCGCGAGAAAAGCCGACCT
>JAJZVJ010000142.1 GCA_021845705.1 bacterium | reverse complement strand
CCTGCGACATAGCCGACGCCTCCCGGGCCATACAGCCCGCCGAGGTGGCGGAAGGTAAAAAACGCGGCAGGAACATTCTGCCCACCGTAGTGGCCATGGACGGCATAGCCCCCGTGGTGTATCCTTCCAACCCGGTGAAAGGACTTACCAAGGAGCAGATAAAGAGCATCTACACCGGCAAGTTCTCCAACTGGTCGGAGGTGGGCGGCCGCGACCTTAAGATAGTTGTCATCTCGCGCGACAGCTCCAGCGGAACTTTCGAGGCTTTCAACGAGCTGGTGCTCAGCAATGAGAAGGTCCGGCCCGACGCCATAATGCAGGCTTCCAACCAGGCCGTGGCCGGGACCGTGTCCCGCACCCCCGGCGCTATAGGCTATGTCGGCCTCGGTTACCTTAACTCGACGATAAAGGCGCTTTCCGTGAACGGGGTAATGCCTTCAAAGGCCACCGTTCTTAACCATAAGTACCCCGTGTCCAGGCCGCTTTATATGTATACCAACGGCAAACCCGCGGGGACGGCCAAGCAGTTCCTCGACTTCGTAAAGAGCAAGGCGGGCCAGAAAATAGTCGAAGCCGAAGGGTTCGTCGGACTTAAATAAGGGATCGGGAATCCCGGATAGGGAGCCAGGGCGCCATGGGGACGGTTCTCCAAGGCCCTGGCTTTCTTTACACGGATTTTACACGCACTTTATGCCGGCTTCACCCGGGTTTTTTATACTTATAGTATGAAGACAGGCAACCGGACGGCCGCTGATGAATAAGCGGAAAGAGCGGGCGATAAAATATATTTTTACGGCGCTGGCTTTTTCCTCGCTGGTGTTCCTTGTCGGCATTGTATTCGTGCTTTTTAAAGAAGCATTGCCCATCTTCACAAAGATCAGTCCTAAAGCCTTCCTGCTGGGGAAAAGCTGGTATCCCACCTCGTCGCCGCCCGAATTCGGCATACTGCCGCTTATCCTGGCCTCCCTCTGGGTCACTCTCGGAGCCCTGTTCATCTGCGTCCCGCTTGGGGTAGGCAGCGCTCTTTATCTGCACGAACTGGCCGGCCCGCGCCAGCGGACCCTGCTTAAACCGGTGATAGAGATACTCGCCTCGGTCCCGTCCATCGTCTACGGTTTTTTCGGGATGGTAATACTCGCGCCTTTCCTGCAAAATACTTTCAACCTGCCCATAGGGCTTTGCGTGCTTACCACCAGCGTAATACTGGGCGTTATGGCCACGCCCACCGTGGCGAGCATCGCCGAGGACGCGCTGAGTTACGTGCCCCGGTCCTTCCGCGAAGCGTCTTTCGCCGTGGGCGCCGACCGCTGGCAGACCCTCACCAAAGTTATCATCCCGGCCGCCGGCTCCGGTATCTCGACCGCCATAATACTCGGCATGAGCCGCGCGATAGGCGAGACCATGACGGTGCTGATGGTGGCCGGGGGCTCGGCCGTTATCCCGCATTCCCTCTTCGACCCGGTGCGCCCGATGACCGCCGCCATAGCCGCGGAAATGGGCGAGGCGCCGGTCGGCAGCGACCATTACCACGCCCTGTTCGCGATAGCGCTCATACTCTTCCTTATCACGTTCGCCTTCAATATAGCCGCGGAACTGATAAGCCGCAGGTTCAGGCTGAAGCTGGGGCATTCGCGATGAAAAGAAGCGACATTGTCCAGAAGCTGGGTTTCTCCGCCCTGTTCGCCTGCATGGCGGCGAACATAGTTTTCCTGGGAAGCATAATATTCTTTATAGCAGCGCGCGGGTTAAGCTCCATAAGCTGGGCCTTTCTCACGGAAGCGCCGCGCGACGCGATGACCGCGGGCGGGGTGGCGCCGGCCATAGTGGGAACCTTTTATCTTACCCTCGGCGCCGTAATTTTCGCGCTGCCGCTGGGCCTGGCCTGCGCAGTTTACCTTACGGAGTATTCCCCGAAGGGCTGGATAGTCAACCTGCTGCGCATAAGCATAAACAACCTGGCCGGGGTCCCTTCGGTGGTCTTCGGCCTGTTCGGCCTTACCGTGTTCGTGAAGTACTTCGGGTTCGGCGTTTCCATACTTTCAGGCTCGCTGACCCTTGGTATACTGGCCCTGCCGGTGATAATTTCCGCCTCGCAGGAGGCGCTTACCGCGGTTCCGCAGTCGATACGCGAGGCTTCGCTGGCCCTGGGCGCCACGCAATGGGAAACCATCCGCCGCGTGGTGCTGCCGGCCGCGCTGCCGGGCATACTTACCGGAGTTATTCTTAGCGTGGGCAGGGTCGCGGGAGAAACCGCGCCTATACTTTTCACGGCCGCTACCTTTTATATGAAAGGCTACCCGCGTTCCGTGTTCTCCGAAGTAATGGCCCTGCCCTACCATATTTACGCGCTTATGACGGAAGGGTCGCACCCGGAGCAGCAGACCCGCATAGCCTATGGCTCAAGCCTGCTGCTTCTGGCGCTGGTGCTGTCGGTCTCTCTGGTCGCCATCCTCATACGGGCCCGGCAAAGGAAAACATATAATGCATAATGCCGATCACGAAAAACAGGTGAATATGGAGAATTTACACCCGTCGCTGATAAAGATCCAGGCGGGAGCGGACACGAATCCCGCGGGCGAGGCCGGCGTATCGGGCCCCGGGCCCAAGATAAGCGCCCGCAACGTGAATTTTTATTACGGCTCCAAGCGCGCGCTGAACAATATAAGCGCCGATTTCTCCGCCCGCCGCGTCACGGCCATTATCGGGCCCTCGGGCTGCGGCAAATCCACCTTCATCCGCCTGCTCAACCGCATGCACGAGCTTGTGCCCGGCAGCCGGCTGGAGGGGGAGATCCTCCTGGACGGGAAGGATATCCTTTCGCCTGACCGCGACGCCGCGGAACTGCGCAAGCGGGTGGGGATGGTGTTCCAGAAACCGAACCCTTTCCCCAAGAGCGTCTTCGAGAACATCGCCTACGGCCTGGAAGTGAACGGCGTCACGGACAAGAACCTGATAGAGGAGAAGGTCGTCGATTCGCTTAAAAAAGCCGCGCTCTGGAGCGAAATAAAAGACCGGCTTAAAGACAGCGCTCTGGGCCTTTCCGGCGGGCAGCAGCAGCGGCTATGCATAGCCAGGTGCCTCGCCGTCTCGCCCGAAGTTATCCTTTTCGACGAGCCCTGCGCGAGCCTCGACCCTATCTCTACGGCCAGGATAGAGGAACTCATCCTGGAACTTAAAAAAGATTATACTATCGTGATAGTTACGCACAATATGCAGCAGGCGGCGCGCGTTTCGGACAATACCGCTTTCTTCCTGATGGGCGACCTGATAGAGACGGACAGGACGGACCGCATTTTTAAGGCGCCCCGCGACAAGCGGACCGAAGACTATATAACCGGAAGGTTCGGGTGACCGGAGGAACAACATGCACAGACATTTCGACGAAGAGCTGCAGCAGCTGAAGAACGACATCCTTAAAATGGGCGCTCTCGCGCAGGAAGCCATAATAAACTCCGTGGACGCCCTCAAGGGCCGGGATAAAGCCGCGGCGCAGAAAGTTATAGATTCGGATGTGGAGATGGACAGGCTGGAACTGGTCATAGACGACAAGTGCCTGGACCTGATAGCCCTCCACCAGCCGATGGCGAAAGACCTGCGCTTTATTACCACCGCGATCAAGCTGAACGCGGAACTGGAACGTATCGGGGACCTGGCCGTGGACGTGGCGCAGCGCGCCCTCTCCATTTCCGATAAGCCGCTGCTCAAGCCCCTGGTGGATATCCCCAAGCTTGCCGGGGTGGCCCAGCGCATGATAAGCGGGGCGATAGAATCCTTCATTAAAGGCGACACGGAACTGGCCAAGAAAGTGGTGCTTTCGGACCCCGAGGCCGACGACCTGAAGCGCGCCGTGGAGAAAGAACTTATCTTCGACTATATGATGAAAGACGGCTCCTCCGCCGACAGGGCGGTGCCGCTGCTTCTTGCCGCAAGGCACCTTGAGCGCGTCTGCGACCACGCCGTGAGCATGGCGGAGGATATCATCTACATGGTGGACGCCAAGGTGGTGCGCCACCACCCGGAAGAACTGGCATAGCTGCCTGCGAAAAAAAGGGGACAGGCTGCTTTTTCCGGAAAAAGCAGCCTGTCCCCTTTTTTTTGGGCGAGCCGGGCGGCGGGGCAAAATTGTATAATTAAACGTTGATTTCACCGCAGGTATAAAGGAAGCGTTACGCCATGCAAAGCTACCAGATACGGAAGAGTTTTTTGGATTTTTTCGCCAGGAACGGCCATCCTGTCGTTAAATCAAGCCCCCTGATCCCGGAGGGGGACCCGACGCTGCTTTTTACCTCGGCCGGCATGGTGCAGTTCAAGCCGTATTACCTGGGCCTCAAGACCGACATGAAACGCGCGGCCTCCTGCCAGAAAAGCTTCCGCACCACGGATATCGACAATGTCGGTAAAACCATCCGCCACCTGACTTTTTTTGAAATGCTCGGGAATTTCTCTTTCGGGGATTATTTCAAGAAAGAGTCGCTTTCCTGGGGCTGGGAATTCTTTACCAAGGAACTGGGGCTGCCGGCGGACCGCTTCTACCCGTCCATTTACAAGGGCGGCGTGGCCCCCCGCGACGAAGAAGCCCGCGCTATCTGGGAAAGCATCCTCCCGGGTAACCTCCATTCCCATATCATCGAGCTTGGGGATAAAGATAATTTCTGGGCCATGGGCGATACCGGCCCTTCAGGCCCCTGCTCCGAGATCTACTGGGACCGCGGCGAGAAATACGACCATCCGGGCTGCGCCGGCCCCGGCGCCTGCGATTGCGACCGCTATATAGAGATCTGGAACCACGTGTTCACCCAGTTCGACAAGCAGGCCGACGGGACCTTTAAGCCGCTGCCGCGCAAGAACATAGACACCGGCATGGGCCTGGAGCGCCTCACGTTCGTGGTGGAAGGCAAGGAGTCCCCTTTCGAGACCTCGCTGTTCCAGCCTATAGTTCAGGCCGCCGCCAAACTGCTTAAGGTCGAGCCGGGCTCTTCCGAAGAGGCTGTTTCGGCTTTCCGTATCATCAGCGAACACCTGCGGGCTTCCTCTTTCCTGATAGCCGAAGGCATCATGCCTTCCAACGAAGGCCGCGGCTACGTGCTGCGCCGCCTCATCCGCCGGGCCGCCCGCTACGGCCGCATCCTCGGGGCCAAAGACCCTTTCCTGCACAGGCTGGTGCCTTCGGTGCACGAAATTTTCAGGGACGTTTACCCGGAGATGATCTCGGCCGGTAAACAGATCTCCGCGGCCCTTAAATTCGAGGAACAGGGTTTTATAGAGACGCTGGAGACCGGCGAGAAGTTCCTGGCCGACCTGCTTGAGAAGCACCCGCGCGGCGTGCCGGGGGCCGAGGCCTTCAAGCTTTACGAGACCTACGGCTTCCCGATAGAGCTTACCCGCGAGCTGGCGCTTAAAAAGAGCATCCCGCTGGACGAGGCTGGTTTCGAGGCCGCCCGCAAGGCCGCCCAGGAGACGGCCCGGGCCAACTGGAAGGATTCCGGCGAGAAGGACGGCTTCATCTTCCAGACCGCGGAGGAGAAATTCCCCGCCACCGTTTTCAAGGGCTACGAAGTAACGGAAACGGATTCCACGGTTCTCGGCCTGCTGGACGTGAAGGGGAAGATCGTGGACTCCCTGCCCGCCAACTCCGACGGGTATGCGGTACTGGATATTACGCCTTTTTACGCTGAATCCGGCGGCCAGGCGGGCGATTCCGGGAAATTGTTCTGCGGAGCGGCGGAAGCGGCTGAGGTAGCGGATACGCAGAAACCCGTATCCAAGGTCTATTTCCACCGTATCAGGACGGCTTCGGCCATGAAAACGGGAATGAAAGTGCGCGCCGGAGTTTCCGACCTGCGCTATTATACGGCCTGCAACCATACCGCGATCCACGTGGTGAACTCCGCCCTGAAGAAGGTTTTCGGCGAGAATACGCGCCAGGCCGGGTCCGAGGTGGACCCTCACAGGTTCCGCTTCGACTATACCATCACCAAGACCCCCTCAAAAGAGGAAATGGCCGAGGTCGAGCGGATAGCTAACGAAGCCGTCGGCCGCAAGTTCAGGGTCTTTAAGATGGCGCGGCCGCTCAAGGACGCCGAGGCTTTCGGCGCCACCACGCTGCTGGGGGAAAAGTACGCGGACCCGGCGCGCTTCGTGCTTATCAACAGCGGCGGCTGGGATTCCGCCAGGGACCGCTACAGCCTGGAGCTTTGCGGCGGCACGCATATAGATTCGCTCAGCGAGCTCGTGGTGGTAAAGATACTCAAAGATTCCTCCGTTTCCCGCGGCGTGCGCCGCATAGAAGGGGTGGCCGGTCCCGCGGCCGTGGCGCACCTCTCAAAGCTGGCCGGTATCGCGGAAGAGGCGGCCTCGAAACTTTCCATTCCGCCCCAGGACCTTCCGATGCGGGTGGACCAGATGCTCCAGAACATAAAAGAGCTAAAGGTGAAAAAAGAGCAGGTTCAGAAAGGGGAGGACGCCGCCGGGAACACCGAGACGGCCGACCTCCCCAACGGGAGCCGCCTGGTCACGGTCTCGAGCAAAGGTCTTAATATGCAGGCGCTGCGCTCTTTCTCGGACAGTCTGCGCAAGTCCTATCCCGACGACATACTTTTTCTTTATTCCGAGACCGAGGGCAAACTGGCGTTCATTCTGGCGGTTCCGCCCAAGTT
>JAJZVJ010000141.1 GCA_021845705.1 bacterium | reverse complement strand
CGAGCCCGCCCGTAACGGTCAGCCTGCCCGTCAGGTCGCTCTTGAAATGTTTGCGCGCGCAGGCGGCGAAGGTCTCGTATGTGCCCTGCAGGATACCCTGCGTGCCGATATAGATCCAGGAGCCGGCCGTCATCTGGCCGTACATCATCAGGCCCTTCTTCTCCAGTTCGTCGAAGGTTTCCCAATTGGCCCAGTTGCCTACCAAATTGGAATTGGCGATTATTACCCGCGGGGAATATTCGTGGGTGCGCAGCACGCCGACGGGCTTGCCGCTCTGCACCAGCAGCGTCTCGTCGTTCTCCAGCTTCCGCAGCGAGGATACTATGGCGTGATAGCAGTCCCAGTTCCTTGCGGCCTTGCCGCGCCCGCCGTAGACTATAAGGTCCTCCGGGCGCTCCGCCACCTCGGGGTCCAGGTTGTTCATCAGCATGCGCAGGGCGGCCTCCTGCTGCCAGCCTTTGCAGGAGAGCTTGTTGCCCCTCGGGGCGCGGATATTCAGGTTCGCGGATGCCATAGTGAGGTTCCTCCTAAACGCGGGCTTACCAGGAATTTTTAAGCTCGCCAATTTCTTTATGCACGGCGTCCAGGACCAGGCACTTCCTGACGGCCTCGGTCATGGCGTTATGGTCTATGAAAAGAGGGCGGTCCACGTCCAGGTGCCTGACCACTTTGCGGATGGCGGCATGGGCCGCGCGGGTGCCTTTCCCTACGGAGAAATGCCTGAAATCCACGGCCTGCGCGGCGGCTATCATCTCTATGGCCAGGACGCTGTTGGCGTTATCCATTATCTGCCTGGTCTTGAGCGCCGCGTTCATGCCCATGCTCACGAAGTCCTCCTGGTCCGCGGCGGCCGGGATGGACTGGATGCAGGAGGGCGCGCTCAGGATGCGCTGCTCCACTATCAGCATGTCCGCGGTATACTGGCTGAGCATCAGGCCCGAGAACATCCCGGCCCCCTTGGTCAGGAAAGCGGGCAGCCCGACGCTGAGGGCGGGATTCAGAAGGCGGTTCAGGCGCCTTTCGGACAGCACGCTCACCATGGTGACGCCGGCCCCCACCATATCCAGCGGCATGCTCACCGGAGTGCCCTGGAAGTTGGCGCCGGTAAGCACCGTGTCGCTGTCCGGCAGGAAGATCGGATTGTCGGCTACGCCGTTGATCTCTATCTCGAATTGCGCGCGGGCGAAAGCGAGGTGGTCGCGGAAGGCGCCTATTACCTGCGGCGTAGAGCGCATGGAATACGCGTCCTGCACCTTCACCTTCATCTTCCCGGTGACCAGGTCGGAGCCGGCCACTACGGCGCGGATGTTGGCGGCCGACGTGATGGCGCCTTTGAACCCGCGCAGCTCGTGGAGGCGGGTATCGTAGGGCTTCATATTGGCCATGAGAGCCTCCAGGGACAGGGCCGCGGTTATTTCGGCCTGCTTTACCCAGCGCTCGGCGTCGTAGATCTCAAGGCAGCCCATGCCCGTAAGAAGGTTGGAGCCGTTTATGGCGGCAAGGCCGTCGCGGGCCTGCAGGCCGGGGATGGGGATACCCGCCTTCTTCATAGCCGCTTTGGTGGGCATCTTTTTGCCCTGGTAAAAGCTTTCGCCCTCGCCCATGAGCGACAGCGCCAGCTGGCTCATGGGGGCCAGGTCGCCGCAGGCGCCCACGCTGCCCTTCTCGCAGACTACGGGGGTTACGCCCTTGTTCAACATAGCGACATAGGTCTGGGTTATTTCCGGCCGGCAGCCGGAATGCCCCCGGCTGTGGACGCTTATACGCAGCAGCATCGCGGAGCGCACATGTTCTATGGGCGCCGGCTTGCCTATCCCGGCGGCGTGGTTGTAGATCAGGTAGCGCTGGAACTGCTTTACCTGTTCGTCGGTAAGCACCATCTCCGAAAATTCGCCTATGCCGGTGTTGACGCCGTACATTATCTCGTGGGCCGAGATCTTTTTCTCAAGCATGCCGCGGCATTTCCTTATGCGCGCGACCGCGGCGGAGGTCAGCTCCACCCTGGCGCCGTGCCTGGCCACATTAACCACATCCTCTATCGTAAGAGCGCTTCCGCCAACTTTAACAGCCATAGATCGGTCCTCCTGGTGAATTCCTGAAATTATTTTTTCCCGGCGCGGCATTTTTCAAGCAGGTCCCCCACCGTGGAAACCCCGCCGCTCCTGAAAGCGGCGATGAAATGCTCGAAAAGTTTGCGGGTCATCTCCACGTCGCTCAGCGCCCGGTGCCAGTTCCCGCAGGAGATATTCAGCTCGGCCGCGATATTGCCCAGGCGGTTGCTGCCGAACTTCCAGTTCTTCCTGGCTATGGCAAGAGTGTCCACGACGTGAAGTTTCGGGAACCTCAGCCCCACGCGCCCGAATTCCGCCTCCAGAAAGCGCAGGTCGAAGTCCGCGTTATGCCCCACCAGAACCGAATTTTCCAGCAGGGCCAGGAGCCTGGGGGCCACCCCGGCGAACGAAGGGCTGTCCTTGACCATGGAATCGGTGATACCGTGTATCCTGGAAACTTCGGGCGGGATGGGCATCCCGGGGTTAACGAGCTCGGCAAGCGTTCCCACGCGCTCCGCGCCGCGGAAGCTGATAGCGGCCACCTCGCAGACGCGGGCGGACCGCGGGGAAAGCCCCGTGGTTTCAACGTCCACAAAAGTGAAGACGGCCTCTTCCAGCTTGAGTTTTTCCATCAGTTCGAGCATTTTTCAATAAACCGGGCAGCTGCTTTTTCCCATCCGGCGTCTTCCGCGGAGCAAAGCGTTCCCTTAAAGATAGCCGTAATACGCGTACCTGGTCCACACGCCCAGCAGCACCGTAATAACGACGCTAAGCCCGATGTTCAACATGGACATATCAATGATACGCTTGCGCTTGATGTAGTAGATCTGGAAGATCCAGGCCAGGGCGAAAGGTATCCACCAGCGGCCGGCCGCGAAGAAAAAGGCCCAGAGCACCACCCGCTCGAAGATGAGAAAATATTTCTCGTCGAAGTCCGGGAAGCTCTTGGAAAAAAGGTCCTTTTCGAAGAAATACACCAGCACGGTGGTGAAATGGGTCACCAGCACCAGCATGCAGGCGATGGCCGTCCATTTCTCGCCCAGAAGCAGCCCCGGCGCCGGGATCACCACAGGGGAGATCATGAAGAGCACGTAAAAATGCAGCAGCTGGTCCACCAGGAAGCTGATAGTGTTATCCTTGTACCGCATGCTCTTCATGCTGTAGACGCGCAGTTCGTCCACCACAAAATGCACGAGCAGCATTATCCCCAGCGCGGCCCAGCCGTTGAGTTCCAGCCCCCCGATATTTATCCAGGAGTCAGGAAGGTACGCCCAGGTAAGCGCCACCGAGACCACGAAGTGGGTCATGCAGTGTATCAGCATGCCCCACACGTTCCTGCGCTTCATGGTGTTCACGATGTTGAACTGCAGCGTGAAGTCCGCGAGCAGGTGCGAAAGTAAAAGGCGCCAGAATATTATCATTTAGCCCTTTGAAGTCAGGTTGAAGGACTGGTCCCAGTCCTTGGGCGGTTCTTTTATGTATTTTTCCGCCTCTTCAATATAGAACTGCGAAGGCCCGTCGTTAGGACGGGCGGCCAGCGCGGCCTGGAAGTCCTTGAGGGACCCGGCGTAATCGGCCTTGTAGAACTTCCCGATGCCCGCCTCGTAATGGACCAGCATGGCCTTTATCTCCGGCGCCGCCTCGCCTTTGCGGGCGAACGGCTCATAAACCTTCACAGGTATGGCCTTGCCGACCACCCGGATGCTGCCAAGATAGCGGTAGTCGAAGAAGTCCTTCAATTCGCCGAAGGTCGCCTCGCTGGTCATTATCTTGGAGTGGAAGAACTTGTTGGCTCCTTCAAGGCGGGAAGCCAGGTTAACGGAGTCTCCCATGACCGTATAGGAAAGCCTGGTCTTGGAACCCATGTTGCCCACTACCATCGGGCCGGAATTCACGCCCACGCGGGCCGCCGGCTTTATGGTGTACTGCGTGAGCGCCTCGTTAAGGCGGGCCATCTCCACCTGGCAGTCCACGGCCGCCAGCAGCGCGAGCTTTTTGTGCTCTTTCTGGTCCAGCGGCGCGTTCCAGAAGGCCACTATGCAGTCGCCGATGTATTTATCCACCGTGCCGTCCTGCTTAAGGATTATCTCGGTGAAGGCCGAGAGGTATTCGTTGAGCATGGAGGTCAGCTCTTCGGGCGTCATTTTTTCGGACATGGTAGTGAACCCGGCCAGGTCCAGGAAGAAAGCCGTCATGTCGCGCTTCTCGCCGCCCAGGGAGAGCTTGGAGGGGTCCTTCGTTATGATGTCGACGACCTTGGGCGACAGGTACTGCCCGAAGGTGTTCTTGATCCATTTCTTTTCCCGGCCCTCGGACAGGCCCTTATCCACGGTAACGTAGGCGAAAGGTATGATGAACGCCGCAGCTATGGAGCCGAAAGGCATAAGCACGTTCCTGGCCAGCAGGAAAACGTCCAGGCCGGTCAGCAGGAAGATCACGCCGAAAGAGACCGAGATCATCAGCCCGAGCGAATACCTGCGCAGGAAAACGGGCAGCCAGGGCAGCAGCAGGACAAGGACCAATGAATAGCCCAGGTTGAGTTCTTCCCTGAAATCTTTCTTCATCAGGTTGTCTACAAAGGTGGCGTGAACTTCCACCCCGGGGAAAAGACTGAGGAACGGCGAAGGGACATGGTCAAAAGCCCCCAGAGCCGTGGCGCCTATAAAGGTCATGCCGCCCTTCAGCGCTTCTTTTTCATCCTTGGAAAGCCTCCCGTCCAGGATGTCCGCCGCGGAGATGTGGCGGTAGCTGCTTGCCTTGATGTTCTTCTCGCTTTTATCCCAGCCGGGATGCAGCTTCCAATTCTTGACGTACCTGTAGTTAAGTATCTTCGGGCCGTCGTACTCCATGGCCAGTTCCGGCAGGGATTTCCCGGAATAAACGGCGTACGTCGCCATCCCGAGGGAGGGAATGGAAAGCTGGGCGCAGGCTTTGCCGCATTTGAGGTCTTTTATGCCCGACGAAGCATAGGTCCAGAACTTGTCCGGAGTATTATCGAAATTGGTATCCTCGCCCATATAGAACGGCATGTAGCGCCGGATCTGCCCGTCGGAATCCATAGTCTGCTCCACATGAGGCTGGGCTATAATTGCGCTGGCTTTAGAGAGACCCTGAATAGGCCTGTTGATATCCCCGTTGTCGGTATTGCGGCTCATCAGGTTAACGACGTTCCCCGCCCTCGCCACCGCCTCGACATACTTCCGGTCATTTTCCGGGTTGTCACGGTCAGGCTCGAACATCATGACGTCCACCCCGATACTTTTAACCCCCAGCTTTTCGAGCTTATCCACCAGTTCGCCGTAATAGCGCCGTTTAATGGGCCAGCCGTAGCGCTCGAGAGAAAGCTCGTCTATGGCCGTGATAGTCACCTTCGGATCTGCCGGCTTATTTATATATTTACCGAACAGGAAGGTCGGGGACACGCCCTCGTTGGCCAGGTCAAAAAAAGACAGCGTTTCCGGGAGGTTCACTATGAAGTGGTCCCAGTTATAATCAAGCCGGCGCGTGAATTCCATTATCAGCGAGGAGAAGAGCCAGACCACCGAAAAAATCCCCACAAAAAAATATATCTTCTTGTTACCGGGCTTATGAGCGTTTTCTTTCATAATAGTTCCTCGATCAAAAAACAGCAGTTATGTTCGCACCCTCTTTATTTTGCCGTAAACCTGAAGAGGCCGCCTTCTCCCGCTTCGGCCCAGATCTTTCCGCCGTGCAGCTCCACTATCTTGCGCGCTATGGCGAGGCCCAGGCCGAAGCCCGCCTCGCCCTCGCCGGCCCTGAGACGCTTGTACTTCTCAAAAACGGCCTCCAGCTGCTCCGGCGGGACGCCGGGGCCGGTATCTGCCACGGTAAAGATCAGCCCTCCGTCCTCTTTGCGGACGGAAGCCGTGACCTTCCCCCCCTTCGGGGTGAACTTCCACGCGTTCGAAATAAGGTTCTCTATCACCCGGCGCAGGAGGGAGGAATCGGCGGAGAATTCAAGCTTTTCAGTTCCGGCGGTCTCTACGGCCAGGGCTACGCCTTTCTCTTCCAGGAGCGCCCTGAAGCTTTCCGCGGAGGAAGAGAGGAACGCCGCCGCGTTGACCGGCTTAAGGTCCAGCTTCAGCTGGCCGGCTTCCATGCGGGAGATATCCAGGATGTTCTCCAGCAGTTTAAAAAGCCTGTCGCTGGAATCTTTCACGTTCCTGACATAGCCGGCCTGCCGGGCCTCCGGCGGGAACTCTTTCTCCAGCAGTTTTATATAGCCCTGCATGGTAAGCAGGGGGGCCCGCAGGTCATGCGCCACGGAATGGAAGAAATCCTCTTTCATCTTCTGTATCTTTCTCTCGAGCGTGATATCCCTGAGCACCATGAAAACCGCCGGGCTCTGCGTTTTGGCGGCGAGCGTCTGAATGCTCGCGCGGTAGAACTTCTTCTCCCCGCCCAGTTCCAGGTCTATCACGCCGCTCTTAGACCTGGATTTCTTGTCCACCAGGTCCGATATCCTGCGCCGGATGGTCTCATTCTCGCCCGGAGAGGAGCTTTCTGCGCCCAGAATGGCCCTGGCGGAGGTGTTCGCGTAAAGCAGTTCCCCGCGCATATCGGCCAGGATGATCGCGTCGTGGATCAGGAGATCG
>JAJZVJ010000140.1 GCA_021845705.1 bacterium | reverse complement strand
AGCATAAACCCGCGGGGGGCAGAAAGTTAAAGTTGCGGCGCCAAGCCGCCGGCGCGCCGGCCCTTGCCGCGCGGCCGCGCTGTTTGACACGGGAGGGAGGATTTGATAGTTTTGAATCTCACGGGAGTTCGCCGCAGTAATATTCCCGGACACCGCGCGGGCAGCTAACGGAGGAAATGTGCATAAAGAAACCCTTTCTAAGATAGAGTCGGCTATCGCCAAGATCGAGGCCGGTAAATCGGGGGAAAAGGCGGAACTGGTCGCGCTTCTGAGGAAGCTTAAGGAAGAGCTCGCCGCGCTCCCGGAATCCAGGCTGGACGACATCCGCAGCGTCGGCTATTTTACCGAGGCCGCCGCGCACGAGGTAACGCGGCAGAACACGAGCGTGCAGCTTAAGAACCTCTCTATTTCCGGCATCTCCTACGCCGTTAAAGGTTTCGAGGTCTCCCATCCGGAACTGGTCTCGGTGGTCAATGAGATCTGCATGATACTGGCCAGAATGGGCATATAAGGGAAAATGACGGGTTGCCGGACGGGGACCGGGGCGTAAGGAGAATAAAATGACCAGCAATGAGCTTTCATCGGTTATTTCCTTTGCCTTCATAGCGCTCGGCCTTTCCGGGTTCGCCCGCGCGGCCGAGCCTCCGGAAGCTAAAAAAATACCGTACAAGCTGGAAAAGTTCGGCCAGGTCAGGGTTGACGACTACTACTGGCTGAAGGACCGCAAGAACCCGGAGGTTATGGCTTACCTTAAGGCGGAGAACGCCTATGCCGCGGCCGAGACGCGGCATACGGAAAAACTGCAGTCGGAACTTTTCCGGGAGATGAAGGGCCGGATCAAGGAGGACGACTCCACCGTGCCTTTCAAGTACCGCGGCTATTATTATTATAAGACCTATAAAAAAGGCCTGGAATACCCGGTATACGCCAGGAGAAAAGCGGTGGACGGGGCTAAGGAGGAGGTCCTTCTGGACGTGAACGGGCTGGCGAAAGGAAAGGCTTTCTGCCAGGTGGGCTTTCCCGCCATCCGCCCGGACCAGAAAATGATAGCCTACGCCGTGGATACCGGCGGACGGCGGTTCTACGACGTCTATTTCAAGGACCTCGGCACCGGTAAACTGTACGGGGACAAGATAACCGCCTCCTCCGGCAATATGGTTTGGGCGAACGACAACCGTACACTGCTTTACGTGAAGCAGAACCCCGAAACCCTGCGCTGGGAGCGCGTCCTGGCGCACGAGCTCGGGCGTCTGAAGGACCGCGAAGTTTACTACGAGCCTGATGAGGCTTTCGAGGTGAGCGTAGCCAGGTCGAACACGGAGAAGTACATTTTTCTGCGCTCCGGGGCCACCCTCTCCACCGAGTACCGCATCCTGGACGCCGCCAACCCCGCTGCCCCCCCGCTGCTTTTCCAGGCGCGCCAGCCCGGGCTGGAGTACGATATAGAGGACGGCGGCGGGTTCTTCTATGTGCTGAATAACGGCGGCGCCCGCAATTTCAAGGTTTCTATCTGCCCCTCCTCCGACACCTCCAAAACCGCCTGGTCCGACATAGTGCCTTCCCGGGAAGACACGCTGATAGAGTATATGGACGTTTTCCAGAACTGGCTGGTCCTTAAGGAACGCAGCAAGGCGCAGGGAAGTTTTCATATCCTGGACCGTTCCACGGCGGCGGAAAGATATATAAATTTCGACGAACCCGCTTATATGACGGACCTCGGGGACAATTACGAATACCGGACGGACAGCCTGCGGGTAACTTATGAATCCCTGACCACCCCGGATTCGGTTTACGATGTGGACCTCAGGACCGGGGACAAGAAACTGATGAAGCGGCGCGAGGTCATGGGCGGTTTTAACCCCGCGGATTACAAGGAAGAGCGGCTGTGGTTCGCGGCGCGGGACGGCGAGCAGGTCCCGGTTTCCATAGTTTACAGGAAAAATATCAAGCTGGACAGCGGGAAGAACCCGCTGCATATCTATTCCTACGGCTCCTACGGCTACAGTTCCGACCCCTATTTCAGCACCATCCGCCTTTCCCTGCTGGACCGGGGGTTTATCTGCGCGATACCGCATATCAGGGGCGGGTCCGAAATGGGCCGCCGCTGGTACGAAGAGGGGCGCCAGCTGAAAAAAAAGAACACTTTTAACGACTTTATAGACGCCACGCGCTTCCTTATCGCGCGCGGCTACACTTCCCCCCGGCATATCTACGCGGAGGGCGGCTCGGCCGGCGGCCTGCTGATGGGCGCCGTCGCCAATATGGCCCCGGAACTATATCACGGCATCCTGGCGGAGGTCCCGTTCGTGGACGTGCTGACGACCATGCTGGACCCGGACATCCCGCTGACCACCGGGGAATACGACGAATGGGGAAATCCAAACGTTAAGGAATACTACGACTATATATTGTCCTATTCCCCGTACGATAATGTGGAACGCAAGGCGTATCCCAATATGCTCGTGACCACCGGCCTTAACGATTCCCAGGTCCAGTACTGGGAGCCCGCCAAGTGGGTGGCCAAGCTGCGGGCCCTGAAAACGGATAAGAACCTGCTTCTCCTCAAGACCGATATGGATACCGGCCACGGCGGCAAGTCCGGCCGCTTCGAATCGCTTAAACTTACCGCTTTCGAGTATGCCTTTATCCTGGACCTGGAGGGGATAAAGGAGTGATTGCCCCGATGCCTCCCCATTTAGTAGTATAAGAGGTACCCCTTCAAGGGGTTTTTTATCCCCCGCACCCGCGGGGCACGCGAGCTGAACAGTCAACAGGAGCCAAAACTATGCTTAAGACCGCTGTTAAATCCAAAAGTAAAGCGTCTTCCGTTAAAATTTCCAAAAAAATGATATATGCTTTCGGCGGAGGCAAAGCCGACGGCAAAGAGTCCATGAAGAACCTGCTGGGCGGCAAGGGAGCCAACCTGGCCGAAATGGCCGGCCACCCCAGTCTCCGCCTGCCCGTTCCCCCCGGCTTCACGCTGACCACGGAGATCTGCACCTACTACTGGGCCAATAAGCGCTCCTATCCCAAGGGCCTCACCCAGGACGTGGAAAAGAACCTCCGCAAAGTGGAGGAGATAGCCGGCAAAAAATTCGGCGATCCCGTGAACCCTCTCCTTGTCTCGGTGCGTTCGGGCGCCCGCAAGTCCATGCCGGGCATGATGGAGACCATCCTTAACGTGGGCCTTACCGAGGCGACCATCCCCGGCCTTATAAAGCTCACTAACAACCCCCGCTTCGTCTACGACGCGTACCGCCGCCTCATCATGATGTACTCCGACGTCGTCATGGAGAAGGCCGCCGGCATAGAGCCCGAAGACGACATGGGCATCCGCAAGCAGCTGGACCGCATGATGCATGAAGTCAAGGAGCGGAAAGGCGTGACGTCCGACACCGACCTTACCGCCGAAGATCTTAAAGAACTTGCCGTCCGCTTCAAGGCCAAGGTAAAGGAAACCCTCGGCAAAGAATTCCCCGACGATCCCATGGACCAGTTGTGGGGATCCATCGGCGCCGTGTTCGCCTCCTGGATGGGCAAGCGCGCCGTTTCCTACCGCCGCATTGAGGGCATCCCCGAAGAGTGGGGCACCGCCGTAAGCGTGCAGACCATGGTATTCGGCAATATGGGCAACGACTCCGCCACCGGCGTGGGCTTTACCCGCAACCCCGGCACCGGCGAGAACGCTTTCTACGGGGAGTTCCTCGAGAACGCCCAGGGCGAGGACGTGGTGGCCGGCATCCGCACCCCGCACCCCATCAACGAGACCAGCCGCAGCGATCAGTCCCGCAACCTTAAGTCCCTTGAACAGCTAATGCCCGCGGCCTATAAAGAGCTGGCGGCCATCCGCGCCAAGCTCGAGAAGCATTACCACGACATGCTGGACATAGAGTTCACCATAGAGAAAGGCAAGCTTTACATGCTGCAGTGCCGCGTGGGCAAGCGCAACGGCCCCGCCGCCGTGCGCATGGCGCTGGATATGTATAAGGAAAAGCTCGCCACCAAAGAGCAGGTCGTGATGCGCGTCACCCCCTCCCAGCTCGACGAGCTGCTGCACCCTATTATCGATCCCAAAGCCGAAGCCAAGACCACGCCCATAGGCAAGGGCCTCCCCGCGGGCCCCGGCGGCGCGCGCGGCATGGTGGTATTCACGGCCGAAGAAGCCGTCAAATGGAAGAAGGACGGAAAGGCCGTCATCCTGGTCCGCGAAGAGACCAATCCCGAAGACGTGGAAGGCATGAGGGCGGCGGAAGCCATTCTCACCGCCCGCGGCGGCATGACCTCGCACGCGGCCGTCGTGGCCCGCGGCTGGGGCAAATGCTGCGTGGTGGGCTGCGCCGGCGTGGAAATAGATCTCAAGGCCAGGACCCTCCATATCGGCGGCGAAGTCCTTAAGGAAGGGGACTGGATCTCGCTGAACGGCTCCCGCGGCCTGGTTTACAAGGGCAAGATGGAAATGCTGGACGCCAGCGAGTCCAACGAAGTGCTGACCCAGTTCCTGACGCTGTGCAATTCTGTCAGGGCGCTGAAGGTCTGGACCAACGCCGACACGCCTTCCGACTCCGCCACGGCCCGCAAGTTCGGCGCCGAGGGCATAGGCCTGTTCCGCATAGAGCATATGTTCTATGGCAAGGGCTCGGACGCGGCGCTGTTCCAGCTGCGCAAGATGATCATGTCCAAGACCCTCGAAGAGCGCAAAGCCGCCCTGGGCGAGCTGTTCCCCTTCATGAAGAGCGATATCAAGGCCACCCTTAAAGTGATGGAAGGCCATCACGTCACCATCCGCCTGATGGACCCCCCGCTGCACGAGTTCGTGCCGCACCAGAAGGAGAAGCTGGAAGAATTGGGCAAGGCCCTGGGCATCTCTTTCGACGAGCTGGAAGCCCGCGCCACCGGGCTGCGCGAATCCAACCCGATGATGGGGCACCGCGGCGTGCGCCTGGGCGTCACTTACCCGGAGATCACCGAGACGCAGGCCCGCGCCATCTTCGAGGCGGCCGCCGAACTCCACAAGGAAGGCGTAAAGGTATATCCCGATATCATGATCCCCGTGGTCTCCCTCGAGAACGAGGTGAAGAACCAGTCCGAGATCATCCACCGCGTATACGCCGAGGTCATGAAGGCTAAGGGCGCTAAGGTCAAGTACATGGTCGGAACCATGATCGAGATCCCCCGCGCGTGCCTGATGGCCGGCAAGCTCGCCGAGACCATGGAATTCTTCTCGTTCGGCACCAACGACCTGACGCAGATGACGTTCGGCTACTCGCGCGACGACTCCGGCTATTTCCTGAAGGAATACGTGGAGCAGAACATCATCCCCGTGGACCCCTTCCAGACCATAGACCAGGACGGAGTGGGCGAGCTGATAAAGATCACCGTTCAGCGCGGCCGCAAGACCCGCAAGGATATAAAGATCGGCATCTGCGGCGAACAGGGCGGCGATCCGGCCTCCGTTGAGTTCTGCCACAACGTGGGGCTTAATTACGTCTCCTGCTCCCCGTTCCGGGTGCCGATAGCCATATTGTCGGCCGCCCAGTCCCAGATAAGGTTCCCGAGAAAGAACAAGTAACAGTGCGTCACGGCCGATACAAGTACTTTCCGATGGTCATTTCCGCCCCCTCCGGGGGCGGGAAGACCGTTGTGCGCTCCGGACTGTTAAAGCTCGATAAACGCTTCGCTTTCAGCGTGACCTGCACTACCCGGGCCAGGCGCCCCGGCGAAGTGGACGGCAGGGATTATTATTTCGTCACTCCGGAGCGGTTCGCCGCGCTCAGGAAGCAGGGCATGCTGCTGGAGTGGGCGGTGGTCCACGGGAACTACTATGGCACGCCCGTAAGATCGGTCATGTCCGTGCTGGCTGAAGGGCGCATCCCGGTTATGACCATAGACGTGAAGGGCGCGCGCTCGGTCAAGAAAATATTCCCCGGCGCCGTAACCGTCTTCCTGCTGCCGCCGGACCTTAAGACGATGGTACAGCGCCTGCGCGGGCGCGGCGAAGCCCCCGAGAACGTGGCTGTAAGGCTTAGGACGGCCCGCTCGGAAATAAAGGTGGCTTCCAGTTTCGACTACCTGGTCATAAACGATAAATTGCGGGAAACGGTGAGGGAAGTGGCGGCCATTGCCGACCTCGAGACCCGCAAGACGGGGCGCAACCTCGATAAGGTGAGGGCCTTCGGCACCCAGCTTTCAAAGAAAAAGTTTCGCTAACCACGGAGGATACTATGACGACGCATGTTAAAGTTGAAAAAGAAGGCGACCTGGAAAAGCTTATTTCGGACTACGGCCCGTCCAAGTACCTGGATATTGTGCGCGCCATGCAGTGGGCCCGCCACCTGCGCCGCCAGGAAGAGTTCCGCAACGTGCCCATGGCCGAACTGATCGACCGCGCCCTCTTCGACGTTGTAAGCGGAACCGTCAAGGTCCCTGAAATAGAAGAGGCCGTGAAGTCCGACCAGGTTATAGAGGAAAGGATCGCCTCCAAGCGCTCCGACGAGCCCCGGAAGCCCCGCGTGAAGGACGAGAAGCCGGCCAAAGAAGCCGCTTAAGCTCGAATGAAGCGGGAGCTGGCTGAAGCGGCCAAAGACCTTGCCGCCTATATAAAAACTCTGGATGAAAATCTGGCCGAGCTTCCGCGCCCGGGGGCCCGCATTAATACCGCTGGCCCGGTCTGCGGAAAAGCGGCCGCGGCCGGACGGCCTGCCCCCGCCGGGACAGCACCTGAAATCCCGGGGATCCCCGTCGGTGGCC
>JAJZVJ010000139.1 GCA_021845705.1 bacterium | reverse complement strand
GTTCGACTACTGGGCCGTATTCTGGGGCATAAGCATAATCGGGACCTCCGGGCTCGTGCTCTGGTTCCCGGAGTTCTTCGCGGGCGTGCTGCCGGGCTGGGTCTTTAACGTGGCCACGGTAATACACTCGGACGAAGCCCTGCTCGCCACCGGGTTCATCTTCACCATACATTTCTTCCATACCCACCTCCGGCCGGGCAAGTTCCCCATGGACGACGTTATCTTCACCGGGCGGATCTCGCTTGAGGAGATGAAGGACGAGCGGCCCGAGGAATACGAAAGGCTTAAAGCCGCGGGCGGGCTGGAGGAGCTCAGGACCGAGCCCACGCCCGACTGGCTCTGGAATTTCGCGCGGATGATAGGCTTTACGGCGCTCACTATCGGGATAGTTACCATACTTCTTATAATCGTGGCTATTTTCTCGACATACTTCTAGCTGCGGCGCGGTCCGGCCGCCGGCTATTAACTATGAAAAACAAGTTCCTTTTTCTTTCTCTCGCTTTTCTCCTTTGCGGCGGCGCGGCGGCGCGCGCGGCCGGGGATAACCCCTGCCTGATGTGCCACGGCGAAAAGGGCTCCGGCGCCCCTTACGTGGACCCGGCCAGGATGGCCGCCTCAACGCACGGGCAGCTCGCCTGCGATTCCTGCCATATGGGGATAGACTCGTACCCGCATCCCGAGAAAAAGCCCAAGCCGGTCTTCTGCGGCGGCTGCCACACCGACGTGGCTGACAGGCTTATGGCGTCGGACCACGGGAAAGCCATAGCTAAAATAAAATCCGGGCCCGCTATCTGCCTGGGCTGCCACGGCGACCAGCACAGCATCCGCAGGCCCTCGGACCCGGCCTCGCCGCTGCACCGCTCCAATATCCCGGTTACCTGCGATAATTGCCATAAAGCCCTTTTCGCCACCGGCAAGCTGCTGTTCGAGCCCGCCGTTACTTACGATAAGACCGTGCACGGCATGGTCTTCCTGAAGAACAAGAACGCCAAGGTGGCCGTCTGCACGGACTGCCACGGCGACCACGATATTAATTTCCCCGCTAATTCCGACAGCCGGGTGAACAGGGCGCGGGTGCCAACTACCTGCGGCCGCTGCCACACCAAACAGCTTGCTCTTTATTCCGCCTCGGTGCACGGCAAACAGGCGGCGGACGGGCATAAAGAAGCGCCGGTCTGTACCTCCTGCCACGGGGAGCATAATATAAAGGCTCCTGATACTGCCGGCTCAAGCGTCTCTTCGGCTTCCATAGTTAAAACCTGCAGCAGCTGCCACTCCTCGGAAAAGATAATGGGCAAGTTCGGCCTGCCCATTAATCCCGTCAACAGCTATATGGGCAGCTATCACGGCGTGGCCTTCAGGGCCGGCAGCCTGACGGTGGCCAACTGCGCCTCCTGCCACAGGTATCACGACGTGCTGGCGCCCTCCGACCCCGCTTCCTCGGTTAACCCGGCCAACCTGCAGAAAACCTGCGGCGCCTGCCATAAGAACGCGGGCGAGCTTGTGTCCAAGGGCAAAATGCACATGGACCTTGGCGCGGCGCAGGCCTCCGGCAGCTACGAGTGGACGCTGGACATGGTGAAGAAACTGTATATAGTCCTCATCGTCCTGACCATCGGCTTCATGCTGGCGCATAACCTGCTGGACCTCTACAGGAAAGGCGTCAGCGGCTGGCATGCCCACCCCGACGAAGAAAGGATGACCCTCAATGAGCGGCTGCAGCACGCGCTGCTTCTGGTCACTTTCATAGGGCTAGCGTATACCGGCTTCTGCCACAGGTTCCCGGACTCCCTTTTCAACACCGTGTTCTTCCGGGGCGCGCCCGGCGAGGCTATGCGCGTGCTGCTGCACAGGGTGTTCGCGGCGCTGTTCGTGGCGCTGGGCGTTTACCACGCCGCCTGGCTGGTGGCGCTGCGCCAGGGCCGGGAACGGCTGCTGGCCCTCCTTCCCTGGCTGAACGACGTAAGGGACTTCTTTCAGCTGCAGAAATATAATATCTTCCATAAAGGCCAGCCGCCCAGGTTCGGACATTTCAGCTATATGGAAAAGATAGAGTACTGGGCGCTGGTCTGGGGCAGCTTCGTGATGATAGTCACCGGCTGCATAGTCTGGTTCCGCGAGTGGTCGCTGCAGGTCCTTCCCAAGTGGGTCATAGACCTGGCGCTGCTCATACATTTCATGGAAGCCACGCTGGCCTGCCTGGCCATCATCGTGTGGCATTTCTACTGGACCATCTTCGATCCCGCCGTCTACCCCATGAACTGGGCCTGGCTGACCGGCAAGGTGGCTCCGCCCCGCGTTAAAGGGCTGGAAAACACCGAAGAAAAATAATAATTTAAGGCAACACATGAATAAGGATGACTCAAAAATGAAAAAGGTCTCAGGTTTTCTGCATTTTTTCGGTGTGGAACTGACCAATAATAACGGTTGGCGCTTTAGTTTCGCCCCGCGCTTCAAGATAGCCGTTACCGTTATCGTGGCGTCGGGTATGATAGTGCTTCTGTCTCTCATGCATTATTCGGAATCGCCTAATTTCTGCAACTCCTGCCATATCATGAAGCCGTATTACGACGCCTGGAAAGGTTCCAAGCATAATCAGATAGCCTGCGTTAAATGCCACTACCCGCCGTCCTCCATTAAAATTCACCTCTGGCATAAGTTCCAGGCGCTTTCGCAGGTAGTGAAATATGTTACCCGCACTTATTCTTCCAAGCCTTACGCCGAGGTGGAGGACGCCGCCTGCCTCGCCAACGGCTGCCACGCCACCAGGCTGCTGGAAGGCTGGGTTAAAGTAGGCGATAAAGGCGTGCGGTTCGACCACAGGCCGCACCTTATGGAGAAACGCCGCGGCAGGCAGCTGCGCTGCACCTCCTGCCATTCCCAGATCATGGTGGGCCGCCATATGGAAGTAACGTATGACACCTGCTACCTGTGCCACTTCAAAGGCATGGGGTCCGGTAAGGACCTGAAGCCGCTCGGCGGCTGCCTGTCCTGCCATACCCTGCCGGCCAGGGATTTCAAGCTCGGCAATATGACCTATAATCACAAGAATTTTGTGACCAGGCCGGGCATTACCTGCCTGACCTGCCACCTGGGCGTGGTAAGAGGCAACGGCGACGTGCCCAAGGACAGGTGCCTTGCCTGCCACAACGAGGCTGAAAAACTCAAGCACTACGGCGACATCCCGTTCATCCACGAAAACCACGTTACCAAGCACCATGTGGCCTGCTTCCACTGCCACGAGGAGATACGGCACAGCTCGCTCTCCGACGCGGCCCCGGAGCCCGCAGCGGAAGGTTCCGCGGCGAACGGTATGGCAGGCAGCCACCCCCTGGGGATAAGCTTCGAATGCGCCAACTGCCACCAGGACAAGCACCTGACCCAGCTGGAGATCTTCTCCGGCAAACTGCCCAAGGAGATAAAAGGTTCCCTCCCGGAAATGCCCAGCCCGATGTACAAGGCCGGGGTGAACTGCATAGGCTGCCACTATAAAGATACGTCCAAGAACGAGGGGTTCAGCGGCCACAACCAGCTGCCCTCCTCGCAGGCCTGCCTTAAATGCCACGGCGAGAAATTCAAGGCCACCTGGGATAACGCCATAAAGGACGTGGAGGGTTCTCTTAAACAGCTGACGACAAAGCTGGAGTCGGCGAAGAGCGCGCTGGCCGCGTCCTCCAGGCCGGAGGGCGAGCTTAAGAAAGCGCGCGCAAAAGTGGCCGCCGCCGGGCTGCTGGTGGATTTCCTTAGAACGGCGCACGGCGAGCACAACGTGTACCTGGCCGCGGCTATGATGCGGGAAGCCGACCGGGACCTGACGGAGGCCGGCGGCGCGCTCGCGGCGGAACTGACCGATATTTCGGCGGCGCCGTTCATCTCCGGGTCTTTCTGCGCAACGCAATGCCACCCGGGGATAGGGGTGAAAGTCCCGCCCGAAACCGTCAAAGCCCCGGTTTCAGTGGGGATCAAAGCCATAGCCGGCAAGGTCATGCCCCATAAGGCGCATACCGAGCTTATGGGCTGCGTGAAGTGCCACGATATCGGCGCCCATAAGAAAGTTCCGCTCAAGAGCGATTACCGAGAAACCTGCAAAGGCTGCCACCAGGACTAGGGAACCAATCCCCTCTGTCCTGCTGCCTTTGCGGTGCAGGGCGCTCTTTTGTTATGCTATCTGTTGTGGGGCTTAAAATATTCGATTTAACACTTTGACGGAGGGATATGTGAAAATTAAAATCCGGCTGGCCGCGGCCATAGTTATTGTGGTTTTGCCGGCCGCAGTTCTCCAGGCCGGCTGGTTTGGAGACAAGAAGGCGGACGTTAAGATCGATCCGTTCGCCGCCGCCCACGCCGAAGAAACAGTTAAACTTAAAGCGGCGCCGGGCGCCCATGCGCCGGTGGCCGAGGGCGCCTGCTCAAAATGCCACGCTTCCCCGAAGGAACCCGGGAAGATGGTCCTGGAGGGCAGGGAGCTTTGTCTGTCCTGCCACAAAAACCGCGCAGCGGACCTTGCGAAGAAAACCGTTCATATGCCTTTCAAGGAGATGGACTGTACCGCCTGCCACCAGCCGCATGGCTCCGTGAACCGCGCCCTCCTGAACGCCCCCGTGAACGAATTATGTTCCACCTGCCATTCGTTGGGGGATGAGAATATCAAGAAATCGCACGGCGGGATCAGCGTAATCAAAACCGAATGCACCTCCTGTCACACGCCGCACGGTTCCGCCAATCCCAAACTTATTTCCGAAGCCGCGCAGCATGCGCCTTTTGAGGCGCGTTCATGCGATACGTGCCACGATTCTCCAGGGCCTGACGGTAAGGCGGCGCTCAAAGAGACGCCTGAAAAAACCTGCTTCGTCTGCCATTCTGATTTACAGAAATCCGGCCGGAAAGCGGTGGTCCACCCGCCTTTCTCCGGCGGGCAGTGCGTAGCCTGCCACGACCCGCACATACGCCGTCTGCCGGGCCAGCTCAAGAAGCCGCCGGTTGAGTTATGCCTTGGCTGCCATGATGCCGCTTTAAAGGACAACCATCCGGTCGCCGGGCATCCTACCTCCAAAAAGGGCAAGATGGACCCGCGGCGCAAGGATTGGCCGTTCGACTGCGTTTCCTGCCATGAGCCGCATTCGGGGCCGCTGCCGAATTTAACCAGGGAAGATCAGATGACTATGTGCGAGGGGTGTCACAAACAATGAAAATATCGACCGGCTTCTTTATGGCCTTGTTCTTCGCGGCGCCGCAGCTCTTCGCGGCGGCGCCCCCTGATATAGTATTCCCGCCGCCGCCGGACGCGCCGCGGGTGCGCTTCGTGCGCGCAATAGCCGGCAAGAAAGACCTGGCCGGAAAAAGCAGCGGCTTCTGGGGAAAGATCCTGGAAACCGTCACGGGCACGGAGCAGGAAGGCCTGGCTTTAAAGCGTCCCTACGGGCTGTGGGTGCGGGGCGGGCGCATCTTCGTGGCCGACACCGAGGGGTCCTCGGTAGTTGTTTTTGATACGGATAAAAAAGTTGTGGAGCGCATAGGCGTTGGGGCGCAGGAACGGCTTACCAGCCCCATAGCGGTGGCGGTCGACCTGTCGAGCCGCGTTTTTGTGACCGACTCCGCCGTGAACCTGGTTAAAGCCTATTCGCCTGACGGCAAGCTCCTGTGGCAGGCCGGGAATCTGGGCGCCCAGGGCGGGGAACTTAAGAAACCCACCGGCATCGCCATCGGCCGGGGCGGGGAAGTGCTGGTGGCGGACACCGGCAACTCCAGGATCGTCACGCTTTCGTCCGATACCGGGGTCTTTGTGGGGGAATTCGGCAAGCATGGTTCCGGGCCGGGAGAATTATCCGTTCCGGCCAACCTCTGGGTGGAGCCGGACGGTACGGTGCTTGTTTCCGACAGCATTCTCTGCCGGGTGCAGGCCTTTTCCCCGGAGGGTAAGCCGCTCTTTAATTTCGGTGAATGCGGGAATATGGCCGGCTATATGGCCAGGCCCCGCGGCGTCGCCTCGGACTCCGAAGGGAATATTTACGTGGTGGACGCGCTTTTTAACATGGTGCAGATCTTCGACCGGGAAGGCAAGCTGCTCCTGTTCTTCGGCGGGAACGGCGCCGGCCCCGCTTCCTTCCAGCTGCCGGCGGGCATCTTCATTGACTCCGCCGACCGGATCTACGTGTCGGACTCGTATAACCGCCGGGTGCAGGTATTTCAGTATCTCAAGACAAAAAAGGGGGAAAATTGACTATCCTCGCCAATATCCTGGCCGTTCTGTTCTCCCCGGCGCTCCTGTCGGCTTCCGACGCAGGTCTCCCCGCGCCCGCGCCTTTTACGCCGCTTACTACCACGGCCAACTGCCTTGTCTGCCATAAGGAGGTGGGCGAGAATAAGTTCACTCACGGCCCGGTAGGGGTGAAGATGTGCTTTATCTGCCATGTCGACGAAAAACCCGCGCCCGGTTCCGCCAAAGGGCACGTGTATTCTCTCTCCAAACCCCAGCCCGAACTCTGCCTGTCCTGCCACGAGGGACTGCGCGCTAAAGTGCAGTCCGGCAAGGTTCAGCACCAGGCTATCAAGGCCGCCGGCTGCACGGGCTGCCATAACCCCCACGGCTCCGGGCAGAAGTTTTTTCTTAAGGCCAGGACCATCGCCTCCCTCTGCTCCACCTGCCACGGGAACAAGACGGGCGGGGCCGTAGTTCATAAGCCCGCGGCGGTGTCCTGCGCGCTTTGCCACGACCCGCACGGTTCCGATACGGACAAACTGCTTAAAGAAAG
>JAJZVJ010000138.1 GCA_021845705.1 bacterium | reverse complement strand
CTTCCGGCGCGGTCGGCATAGGTACGGAGACCCCCGCGGCCAAACTTGACGTTACCGGCGGGCAAGCTTCCGGCGAATATATAGCGGTGTTTAATTCCGGCAGTAAAATGTCCGCCTGGCTGAGGAATAAGTAGCTATCTATCTTCGGGATTGTTCCATGTGCGTTGAGGTATAATATCGAATAGATAAATTTCCCCCGAAAAGGTGAATTACAGCCGGAACTGACCATGCGATTAGAAATAAGGCTTGGCCTGATATTGTCCGCCGCCGTTCTGTTCCCGGCGCTGGTTGTTCTTGCGTATGTCCCGGCGGCCGGGCCAGGCTATGAACGCGCTTTCCTTGCCGCCGCCGCCGCGGCCGCGCTTGCGACCTTTTTTTCTATCAGGGCTATACTGGCCGGCATGGCGCGGCCCATGCAAAAGGTGTCTTTGGGCGTGAAAAGTTTTATAGCGGCCGATTACAGGCTTGAGTCGGTCATTAAAAAAGAAGGCTGGCCGGAGGCCGGCAGCCTTATTTCCGGCCTTAACAGGCTGATGCTGGAGTTAAGCGCCTACCGTGCCTTCCACCTTAGCCAGGTGGTGGAGGACCGCGCCAAAGCACAGGCGCTGATAGAAACAATAACCGACGGCGTGCTGCTTGTGGACGACCGGGGGCGGCTTATTTACTCCAACCAGAAAGCCCTTAATCTGCTTGGCATCCCAAAGCAGGAACCTAACATAGCGCTGCCCGGGTCCGTGCGCCAGGAGGCCTTTCTGGCGGCCTTAACCGGCATAATGTCATCGGAGAAAGATAACCTGAAGGCCGGGGTTGATGTCCCCGTTCCGGCTGATCCTTTCCTGAGCGGCAGATTAAAAGCGGATCTGCCTGCCACAGTTAAAAGTTTCCAGGTTATAGCACGGCATTTCTCCCTGGCAACACTTAAACGCCCCGGCCGCGTTATAGTTCTGCGCGACGTTACCGTGGAAAAGGAAATAGAGAGCGCGCGTGAAACCCTTTTCCATATGATAACCCACGACATGAGGGCGCCGCTTACCAGTATACAGGGCTACGCGCAGCTCATGAAACAAACCGTTCCCCCGTCCCCCACTACGGAGAAATGCCTGGATATAATCTTGCGCTCCTCTACCCGGCTGAACGGCATGATAGAGGATATTCTCAACACAATAAAGCTTGAACATGGCGATATGAAGCTTACCCCCGTGGCCATAAACGCGGGCGACCTGTGCGCGCGGGTGTTCGAAGTGCACGAGCCGCTGGCCGCGCGGAAAAGGATAAAGCTTTCCGTTATCGCTCCGCCTGAGAAGGCGGAGTTCAGCGGGGATATTGCCCTGCTGGAGCGCGTTATCTCCAACCTTGTGGGGAATTCCCTGAAGTTCACACCGCCCGGCGGGAACGTCACCCTCTCCTGCCGCCGGGCCGGCGGGGAAGTGGTCTTCTCGGTTCAGGACGACGGGCCCGGCATTCCGAAAGAGAATCACGCCGAGATCTTTGAGAAATACGCCCAACTGGAGGAGCATAAATTTATGGGGTTCGGCCTGGGGCTTGCCATGTGCAAGATGGCGGTGGAACTGCATAAAGGACGCATCTGGGTGGAATCGGAGGTGGGGAAAGGCAGTAATTTCTCTTTTGCCGTCCCCCAGAAATAATTATGGCTAAAATACTTATTGTCGACGACGAACCCGCCATACGGGAACTTTTTAAATACGTTTTCGAGGACGCCGGTCACCAGGTGGCGCTGGCAAATGACGGCCTTCAGGCGCTGGACGCGCTGCAGGGCGGCGCCATGGATTTTATGGTTTTAGACGTTTCCATGCCGGAAATGACCGGGATGGAAATGATAGTGGAGCTTGGCCGCCGCGCAGTGCGCGAGCCGCGGCTCAATAATATTCCATTTGTGGTGATGACCGGGGAAAATTTCATGGAATCGGAATTGAATAAGGTTTTTGCCCGGGCCCCCGGGTTTATCTGTTTTTTCCCTAAAATGATACCGCCCGAAAGGGTGCTTGAAAAAGCGGAAGAAGTCCTCAGGGGCGGGCACTAGCCGCTGCTGCGTAATGTCCGGGCCGGCGATATAAATTTATGCGCATACTTATAGCCGAAGATGATGAACTTTTAAGGGCACTTTTATCCGACTTCCTGACCGGGCTCGGGCATGCGGTTAAAAGCGCTGAAAACGGTATGGAACTGGTTCGCTCGGCCTTATCGGAACGCCCCGACCTTGTTATAACCGACCTGCATATGCCGGAAATGGCGGGCGATTCAATGATAGCCATGCTGGATATGTATTCGGACCTGTCGGGGATCCCCCTTATAGTGATTACCGGCGCTACGGCTGCGGAGCTCGGCGACATGGGGATCCATAAGGATATACCGGTTTTGCCAAAACCATTCGATTTTGCAAAGATAGTTGCGGAAGTTGACCGAGTGGCACACAGAGAGACCTTGTGATCCCCGCCGTTCCCTGCCGGGGTTGCTGTCCGGTTTTAATGTTTTATTGTGTAAACGTTTTGGCGAGTTGTTTGCCGCGCTAAAAGAAATGATTTCTCTCTAATCCCTTATTCTGCCTTAGCCCCCGGCCTTTCTTTCCGACCTCATGATTTCTTCGGGATTTCAGGGGGTTCCGCATATAGACTATACATAGGTGTATAACCTATGAATAGCGGAACCGCCAATATCCTTGCCGTCACCGCAGTTGTTACGGCCCTTTTCACCTCTCTCCCGGCCTATGGCGGGGATGCTGGTTCTTCCGCCGCTTCTTTCCTGAAATTCTCGCCCAGCCCCCGCGGCAGCGGCATGGGGGAGGCCTACACTTCCATTGCCGAAGACGCCTATTCCGCCTGGTGGAATCCGGCGGGACTGGCCAGTGTGGAGGGGCCGGAGCTTGCAGCTACTTATAATGACTCAATGCAGGACGTCACCAACCAGTACCTGTCCGTAGCCTATCCCTTGCGGTTTGGTTCCACGCTCGGCTTTAATGTTACCCGGTTAAGCGTGGCGCCTTTTCAGGGTTATGACGCGCAGGGTATAAAGATAGGCAAGGTGGACTCCTCAGATATCGCGGCGGGGGGGGCCTATGCCCGCACCCTGCTTAAGGACGAAATCGAGCGGCCCCTGCTGAACGTGGGGGCCGGCCTCAAGCTCATAAGCGAGAAACTGGACGGCGCTTCCGCCAATACCGCCGCGCTTGATCTGGGCGCAGTTTATTATATAAGGCCGGCAAATTACTGGATGAGTAAAGCGCCGGCGCAGGAGTTCCGCGTGGCCCTGGCGGTAAGGAATATCGGCCCCGGATTAAAATTCGACCGGCGTTCCTCCCCGTTGCCGGTTTCCGCCACGGCCGGCGCCTCCTGGCTCTCGCACCCCGGCGGCAGCGCCAGCCTGATACTCAGCCTGGACCAGACCTGCGCGAGCGACGAGAAATATTACGCCGCGTTCGGCGCGGAATATGTGGCTTTCCAGCTGTTGTCGTTAAGGGCCGGCTACCGCACCGGCCAGGCCATAGGCAGCGGCCTGCGTATCGGCGTGGGTTTTCAGCTTTCTTTTGTTGATATAGATTACTCAATGTCGCCTTACGGCGAACTGGGCGCCATGCACAAATTAGGCGTTTCCATGAAGTTCGGCTCGCCGGTGGTTAAGCAGCCGCTTGCCGGCAGGACCCAGCGGGTACAGGCCGCCCGGCTTATGGCGCCCAAGGAAAAGATAGCTAAGCTGGATATGTTCGCCAAAGATTTCCTTGAGCTGGCCCGCAAAGACCTGGCCGCGCGCAGGTATGTTTCCGCGGACGCCAATATCCAGAAGGCTTTCAATCTGGAACCCGGGCTGAAGGACGGCGACTGGGGTCGCAGGGAAAAACGCCTGGCGGCTATCATAGCCGGGCTGAAACTGGCGGATATTCCCGCCAGGGAGATCACGCTTTCCAAAGATACGGAGCAGTCTAATGTGGGCGCTGAGGCTATAACGGCCTATATAGAAGGTAAGGACCTTAAGGCTTTCCTGCTTACCCACGCGGCTTTCGGCGCCAATATCCGCGGCGACGCCATGTTCGAGGAGATGCTTTATGTAATGTCCGAACTGGTTAAGATGCAGGTGCGGCGCGATGAAATACTGCCAAAGGAAGTGCTTATTAAAGAAAAGCTCAGGAAAGCGGCGAAAGGTTTCTATATACGGCAGTTCGACACCGCGGCCAAGGAGTGCGAAGAGGTGGCGGTGCTGGACGAGGAAAACCCGGTGGCCTGGAGCAGACTGGGGTCGGCCTACTACATGATGGGCGATAAGGAGAAGGCGAAAACGGCTTATCAGAAGGCGCTGGAACTTAACCCCAACGACCAGGTAACAAGGCAGTTTATGGACGCGCAGGGGTGGAAATAAAAATGGAAATACTGGTGATAGCCCTTATTCCCTTGTCGCTGCTCCTGCTGGGGGCCGGCTTCCTCGTGGTGGCGCAGGTTTCCGGCTTTATGCAGTCCGCTTTCTTTAACCAGCGCCAGAATTTTTCCAATATGATCATACAGCAGTACATGGAGCGTATAACCCTGGCGCAGGGGCAGCTTTACCAGCGTAAGCGGGAACTGGAGGGGTTGTCCGCCCAGCTTTCGCTCTCGAACCAGGAACTGGGCAGCCTTAACGAGATGAAATCCAAATTCCTCTCCATGGTGGTGCACGATGTGCGTACCCCGCTGGCTTCTATAAGGGGGTTCAGCGAACTTCTTATGGGTAAAAAATTAGGGGAAAGGGAGGAGATGTACCTTAAAAACATCGTCAGTTCCACGGACCAGCTAGGCCGCCTTATAGCGGACCTTACCGACCTGGCAATGATAGAGGCCGGTAAGCTTAAGATGGAGAAGGCTCTCTTTGATTTCCCCGACATGGCTAAAGATATTCTGCCGGGCCTCTCCATAAACGCGCAGAAAAAGAACGTGGAACTGGCGGTGAACGAATTCCCGTACGGCGTTCTGGTGGACGGCGACAAATTCCGGCTTTCCCAGGTGTTTATGAACCTTGTAAATAACGCCATAAAATTTACTCCGGCCGGCAGGAGTGTGGAGGTCTTTTTCAGGCGGGAAGGAAAATATATCACCACGCTGGTAAAGGATTCCGGCATAGGTATACACCCCAGCGAGACAAAAAAAATATTCGAGAAATTCTACCAGGCCAAGTATCAGAAGGACGCCAAACTGCGGAAACAGGGCTGGGGCCTCGGGCTTTCCATAGCGCAGGAGGTGGTGCGCGCCCATAAAGGGGACATCGGCGCCGTCAGCCCGGGCCTGGGAAAGGGCTCCACGTTCTGGTTTAAAATACCGGCGGGCGGATAAAAACTGCGGCGGTGGCGGAGGACTTACATGGATATTACAACAATACTGGGCGTTGCGGGCGCGGCGGGGCTGCTCCTGGCCGGCTTTGCCGGAGGACAGATATCGGCTTCGCTTGTAAATATGCACGGCGTGGTGGTGGTGCTGGGCGGCACGCTGGTGGCCACGCTTATAAATACGCCTTTAAAATATATCACCCGCGCTTTTCTGGAGCTTGGCTGGATATTCAGGGAAAATGACGAGGCCTTTCCCGAGAAACTTATCCCCGTGCTCGTAAACCTGGCGGAGCAGTGCCGCATGCGCGGGCTGACTTCCCTTAAAGAGGCGGATACCGCGGCGGGTAAGGGATTCCTCAGCCGGGCCGCCACCGCGGCCCTTGAATACAACGACTCTAATTTCGTGCGCCAGGTGCTGGAGCAGGAGATAAACCAGAGCGTGGACGACATGAACGAGGTCGCCAACGTTTACCGCACCATGGGGGTTATGGCGCCCATGTTCGGCCTGCTGGGCACGCTGATAGGCATTATAGGGGTGCTGAAAGACCTGGCCAACCCGGAGAGCGTGGGGCCGGCTATGGCGGTGGCCATAACCTCGGCTTTCTACGGCATCTTTTTCGCCAACATGATCTGCGTGCCGATAGCCGGGAAAATGCGCGCCAAGGTGTGGATGGAAGTGCGTATGAAATCCATGATACTGGAAGGCGTGCTCGAGATCATGAAGGGTAGCGTGCCGCTGGTGGTGGAAAGGCGTCTGCAGGCCTATCTCTAGGAACGGAGCGCGGTACTTATGAAAAAATACGGAAAATATATAGCGGCGATTTCGCTTGCGTTAACATTTTTGCCGGGGAGGCCGGTCCTGGCCCAATCGCTGCAATTCGATGATAAGGCCAAGTATGAGCGGGCGCTGGAGCAAAAGGTGGATGAGGTTCTTGCGCGCCTGCTTGGCCCCAACCAGGCCAAGGTGGTGGTGGAAGCCACCATGGACTTTACCCGGACCGAAAAGCTGGAGGTAACCGCGGAGCCGGCGCAGGATAAGACCAATGCCTTTAAGTGGGAGGGAGCCGGGGGGGACGCGCAGTCAGGGGATTATCTTATGCCGGGCTTCCCCGCCTACGCCGGCGGCACGGAAAACAAGTCCTACAACAGGCAGATGCTGTATCCGGCCGCTTTCGTGAAAAAAATGTCCGTCAGCATTATTCTCAACCGCGATCTGCCGAACCTGGACGCCGAGAATATAAAGAGGGTGGTTTCGGAAATGCTTATGCTGGACGTAAAAAAGGGGGACCAGCTGGCGGTCATCAAGGCCCCGTTCGCGCCGCTCTGGCGCACCATCTGGTACACCCCGGAGGCTATTGGTCTGGTCATGAAATATATGATGCTGTCGCTGATGGGTATTATTGCCATGATAGTCGTGGCTGTCGGTTTCCTGAAACTCGCCGGGGCTATGAGC
>JAJZVJ010000137.1 GCA_021845705.1 bacterium | reverse complement strand
ACGCCGATGCAGATGGCTTCCGGCACCGGGGACAAATGCCCTTACGACATGCTTTACGAGGCCGGCGCCATCCCGAAGGACAAGAACGACGTGAAGGGCGTGCAGCCGGACTCCATGGACAAGACCGGGAAATGGCAGATAGCCTTCGACGAGACCGTGCGGCCGGAGTTCGCGGGCAACCCCACTTCGAAACAGGACACGCCCGTCTTTAGCCTCATAACCAAGGACCAGGGCGTGCAGATAATGCTGGAGTGGGGCACGGCGATAGGCTATTACAAGTTCTATTCGCAGGTTTACGCCCTGCTGGGGGGGGTGGAGGAGGCCCAGTGGACGGTGTTCGACCGCCTTACCGAAAGCTTTAACTTTTTCCGCAAGTCCTACTACCTTAACGCGAATACCCCCGACTGCGTGAGCAACCCCCAGACCTGCGGCAACGACGGCATCTTCAGCAGCGGCGGGTTCAATGCCAACAAGCTGGTGAAGGGCGGCAACTTCTTCATGCACTATATCCAGAAGATAATGTTCTACGCCAAGGTGTACACCGGCGGCACGCTGCCCCCGTATTACCTGGGCAAGACCAACCCGCCCATGGACATGACCACCATGTCCCCAGACGGCCTGTTCCAGCTGGCCACCGTCACCGACAGCGCGCTGGATAAGATCGGCCGCGGGTTCGACGTTTACCAGGGGTGGGACGCGCCGTCCAATTATTTCAACGTGGACTTCAGCAATATAGGCAAATGCAAAGAGACGGGCAGGCCCTGCGTGCACGCCCTGGTGGCTTCGCAGTGCCCGCAGCTGTCGTCGGGCAATAACTGCGTGTGGCCGAACCCGACGCCGAAATACCAGACGAGGCTTTACCCGTAGCCGACTATGAGGACCATCCTGAGAAAACTGTCCGGACGCCTCGCGCGCGCCGCCTCCTGCCTGGGACGGGGCCGGCCCGGCCAGGCTATGACCGAGGTGGTGCTGCTGTTCCCGCTTTTCCTGCTGATCGTGTTCATCACCGCCAAGATCTTCGCGCTGCTGGTGCTTGTGCAGAAGCTGGAGATCGGGTCGTACTACGCCGCCCGCCGCTGGCAGCTGGAGTCCCACCTCAGCGCCGACCAGGCCACCTGGGACGATACTACGCTCAAGAAAGATATCGTTACCAACGTGCGCGGCTATATGGGGTTCGACACTCCCGCCGTGAGCAAATTCCTGAACCTGAAGGACCTTAAGCTGGAAGTGGTGCGCACGCAGGTCTGGAACGTTATCACCCTTACCGTGACCACGAACCCGGCCGGGATAAAGATGCTCTGCAAATACCCCAAGCAGGCCGTCTGCACCGCGCCTTACGGGGCGGCCTGCATGAACGGCTACGACTATCTTTGCCAGGGCGGTAAGGAGATGCAGGTCATAAAGTACGTCCCCAACCGGGACCGCCCCATCCAGTTCGTGCTGCCGGGGCTGAAATGACGGGGGGCCGCGCCGCGGGGACCGGAACTCCGGGGGCATGGGCCCGTCGGGCGCGGGCTCTCGCACACCGTGCTCGGCCCTCTTCTCTCGGCCTCCGCGCTTACGTAAGCGTCGGCCTCCGAGAAGGCCCGCCGAACCCATGTCCCCGGCGTCCCGGACCAGTATCACAGCCTGCTGCATTGAAAATAAGGAAACTATGTTCTGGTTCAAGATAAAGCTTTTTTTTCAGCAGCACTGGATAGGGCTGGCCATAGCCGCGATAGTCGTAATAGCCGTGCTGTTCCCCATCTGGTACCTGGCCGGGGTGGAGGAGAACACCCGCAAGTATATAATCAGCATGAACGTGGCCAGCATGCCCTGGATGGTGCTGAACACCATTATTTTCGTCGGCTTTTTGTACCTGATGCAGTCCGGGGGCTTAAGCGCGCTTAAAAAGACCAGGGTGGACGCGGGCGCGGTGAACATCCGTTTTTCCGATATCATCGGGCTGGAAGAGGCCAAGCGCGAGGCCTGGGAGGTGGTGCAGCTTATAAAGGACCGCACCCGCGTTAAGGCTATCGGCGGCAAGATCCTCAAAGGCGCCCTGCTGGTGGGCCCCCCGGGCTGCGGCAAGACCCTTATGGCCAAGGCCGTGGCTACCGAGGCCGGCATCCCCTTCCTGTCCGTGTCCGGTTCCGAGTTCGTGGAGGTTTTCGTGGGGGTGGGCGCCAGCCGCGTGCGCACGCTGTTCAAGCAGGCCAGGGCTTACGCGCAGGCCCACGGCGCCTGCATCATCTTTATAGACGAAATAGAGGTGATCGGCCGCCGCCGCATCCTTTACGACGCCTTCGGCGGCGGGTCCGAGACCAACAGTACGCAGAACCAGCTGCTGGTGGAGATGGACGGGCTTTCCGGCAGCGACGCCAACATCATAGTGTTCGGGGCCACCAACGCTTACGAGGGCCTGCTGGACGAGGCGCTGCTGCGCCCGGGCCGCTTCGACCGCAAGATCTTCGTGGACAAGCCCAACCTTTCAGAGCGCGGCAAACTCTTCGCCCATTACCTTTCCAGGATAAGTTACGACCGCGGCATGGACCTGGCCCGGCTCGCCAGGAAGTCCGTGGGCAGCTCGCCCGCGGATATTGAGAACGTGGTAAAGGAAGCGGCGCTGATAGCGGTGCGCAACTCCTCCGCGCAGGTCTCCTATAAGGACATCAGCGCGGCCATAGAGCGCATAGAGCTGGGCGTGGCGCACCGCCTCTCCATGACCCCGCGCGAGCGCGAGCGCATCGCCTGCCACGAAGCCGGCCACCTGGTGACCATCTACCTCTGCCACCCCACCGACGACGTTTTTAAGGCCTCCATCCTGCACCGGGGCGGTGCTCTCGGCGTGGTGCACCATATGCCCATAGAGGAGCTCCACGTCCCCGACCGCGACAGCTACATAGGCTGGCTCAGGGCCTCGCTCGGCGGCTTCGCCGCGGAGAAGATAAAATACGGCGTCACCTCGTCCGGGGTGGGTTCCGACTTCGCCTCCGCCGCCCATACGGCCCACCGGATGGTGTGGGGCATGGGCATGGGCAAGAGCGGTTTTATAGGCGATTATTCCTCCATCCGCGAGAGCGAGCGCTCCGCGGTGATCACCGACCTGCTGGAGAAGGAAACCCAGGAACTGATGCGCGAGCAGCTGACCGAGGTGGAAAAGCTGCTGACCGAGAACTGGAAGATAGTGGAACGTTTTACCGCCGAACTGATAAAGCGCGAAGAGCTGGATTATGACGAAATAGCGCTTATCTTCGGCGAGTTCGGCAAACCGTCGAGGATGCTGCACCCGGCCGCCGAGGCCGCCGAAGCGGCGCCGGCGCCCTGGCTGCCCAACCCCCCGGGGGCTTGAAAAAACCGGTTTCCTCTGCTATAACATTCAGGTGAAATAAAGGCCTTGGAGATGGTGCTCTGCCAGTCCCCGGACCTTACGGTTTTTTATTACTGCGGCAGGAGGCTCTATGTCTTCCGAAGAAGAGAAGGGGACGGCCGGACATGAACCCGCGGGAAATGAAGTCCCGGAACCGGAACTTACGGACCTGGGGTCGTCCGCGCAGGCGGCGGAGCCCGGGGGCGCGGACCTGATGCCCGGAGAGAACGACCCGCGGGATAAGAAAGAGAAGAAATTCTGGCTGATCTCGCTGGCCGTGACGCTTTTCGTGCTGGCGGGGGTCGGTTTTTTTGCCATGACCGGAATGCGCCAGGCGGCCCATAAGCTGGGCGGCGGTTCGGACTACGACCAGCTTTCCGCCAATAGTTCCATTTACGACGGCGGGGCCGGCGCCGCTAAGAACAAGGATTATTTCCCGCTGGACGAGGAAGCCGCCCGCAAAGAGGCCGTTTACGGGGCCAATTCCGGCAGGCTGAACTCCGCCCTGGTCCGCTCGCAGGAGGAGCTGGTGGCGGCCGCCAACGGGGAAAGCCGGGCCCCTGAAGCGGGCGGGCAGGACGAAGGCGAGAAAGCGGCGGCTGCGGCGGGTTCTGCGGCTCCCGGCCGCGCCGGCGGTACGGCTATGGCGGCAAGATTGAGCGTGAAGGCGGGTTTCGGGGGCGGGGCCCGCGGTTCCGGCGCAAAAAGCCTTTCGGCCGGCTCCGCCGAGGCCTTCGCGGGCAGCGGTTCCGCCGTGGGAAAGGCTTCTTACCAGCGCGAAACAAAGCAGGGTCTGCCCAGACAGGCCGGAAAAGGCTCCGTGATGCAGGCGCTTAAAGGCGCCTTCAAAGCCACGTTCTACGGCGCAAGGCTCTCTTCCCAGGATTCCGCCAAAAGCTGGATCGCCAAGTCTTTCGACGGGACTACGGAGGCCGAGACCGCCATAGAGTACGACGACAAGATGCGCTCCAAGCTGGACAAGGTGAACCCCGACGGCATTCCCAATTTCCTCAAGGACCTGGACGTAAGCGCCGACGACGCTAAAAGGCTGACCACCTCCGACGTGGGCAAGCCCAGGCTGGATAAGGACGGGACTAAAAGCGCCCTGGACGAAGATAAAAAATACCAGGCGCAGAAACTCGCCCAGGATTTCTCCGGCAGCATGATAAACGGCATCTTCGGCGGCATTTCGGGCGCCGGCGCCCCGGACAGCGGGGGAGGCGGGCTGGAAGGCGCCGGCCCGGATGGCGGCGGCCCTCCGGGCGCGACGGTCTTTTCGGACCCCAACTCGGACCCCGACCTGTATTCTATAACCCAGGATGAAGTGGTGGACACCTACGGCAACGGCGAAGAGTGCGGCTGCACCGCCGCCGCGCCCTGCTGCTGCCTGCCGCAGAACAGCGCGGGCGGCGCGGGAATAAGCGACGGCGGCACGCTCTGGGCCGGGCCCGATTCCGGGGATTTCCCGTCGGTAGGCGACACAATGCTGGTTTAGGCGGAGCTTAAAGCATCAGCGCGGAAACTTAAAGGACAGAATGGTGAAAAGAAGACCTGTTGTTGACCGGCCGGCTATCCTGGCCGCGGTTTTTATCCTGCTGGCGGCCTGCGCGTACAAACTTCCCGAGGCGCAGGTGCTCAAGATATTCGAGAGGCACAGCTACAAAGAACATGACCCGGAACTGCTGAAGTCCCTGCTCAGGGAGAAAGGCGCCGCCGGCCTCAAGTCCGAGGACAGGTACGCGCAGGTGGTGAGTTCGGCGCGGCAGGTAAGGATCTCGCAGGTAAGGCCGGGGCCTTCGGCCGGAATGCTGGTTGGTGCAAGGGGCGGGGGGTACTACCTGTTGAGGGTTTTCAAGGGTTCCCCGGCCGAAGCGGCCGGGCTCAGGGACGGGGACAGGCTGCTGGCCGTCAATTCTGCCGCTCCGGGTTCGGCCGGTTTCCTTGGGGCCCTTTCCGGAGCGCCGGACCTTAAAATAAGGGCCGCCCGCGCCACCCGAAACGGCATTTCGGAATTGGAAGCCGAAGTTAAAAGCGGCGAATTCTCTCCGCCGCCCGTCTTCGGCCTTTACGAGCCGGTGACGAGGACCGCTTTTGTGCGTATAGGGCTGTTCGTGGAAAATTCCGCCGCCGTGGCCGCGGCGGGGATAGCGGCCCTGGAAAAATTCGGGGCCAGGAACATTATTATCGACCTGCGCGGCAACAAGGGCGGCAGCCCTTTCGAGGCGGCGGCCCTGCTTAAGCTGTTCGCGGCAAAACCCGGGCCCGTCATGGCCGTCAACTCCAGGCACAAAGGCTATTCGGAGGTGTTCGAGGCCGCCGCCAGGGGGCGGTTCGCGGGGCTTCGGGCGGCCGTTCTCACGGACCGGTATACCGCGATGGCCGGCGAAGTGTTCGCGGCGTCGCTCAAGGAGATAGCCGGCGCCGCCGTGATCGGGGGCAAGACCGCCGGCAATGTTTCCATACAGAGGACTTTCAGCCTGGGGGACGGGCGCGGTTTAAGGCTTACCGTAGCGCGTATCGCCCCGCCGTCGGGGACGGACCTGGAGGAAGCGGGGCTCGCGCCCGATATCCCCGTGGAAACCGCCGCCGGCCCGGCCTGGGCCTCCCTGCCCGCCGACGCCCTTATAAAGGACGCCGCCTGCCAGCGCGCACTTGAAATATTAAGCGGAAAAACCGCTGTTGACAAGTCAAGCAATGGGTCTTGACAAGCGTTTGTTTTCTGCTATAATATAATTGCGGAGAGCGGAGGTCCGCGTTAAGCGTGTTCTTTGATGCAGTGCGCAGGGTGTTTGTCCCACCACCCGGCCGTTGTGTGAAGCCGGTCGTGACAGCGGGGGCGCTTAAGCGCCCGGTCGGGCGGTGGGATTTGAATGCGGTGCGGTCGCGGTGCGGTGCAGTGCAGTGCCTCGCCCATCTGGCTTGGTAGTAAGCAGGTGCGGTGTATAGCAGGGTAGTCGCGGAGCGGTTGCGGTCGCAGACAGACGCGGTGCGGTGTAAGCGCGGTGTGTGTCCCAGGTGGGCGAGGCGTTTAATTTTAGTATCCGATAATAGCAAAGCCGGCTAAAGCCGGCGGCGCAAAGCTGAGACCCGCTAAATGCGCGGGGGTCAGGCTGCCGAAGATGAAGAAAGGCCGCCTGATGTTTTTGGCGGCCCGCGACCTGAAATTTAAGGCCGTTTTGGCTGTCTTCGGGGTATTAACCCAGAACCGGGTTAAGACGAAGAAAGCTAAAACGGTCTTTTTTCGGGGGCACCTGGGAAAGCAGGATGGTTCCAGCAGCCGGCCGGTCGTAAAACGGAAGATCTTCCGTTTTAACCTGCGTTACAAAGTGGTTCTCGCCGGGAAAATCAGGGAACGGAATTATACCGCGCGATGCGAAGGCCGCCTGGACATAACTCCGAAACCGATGATGTAAAAATATCCAGACTTCATGGGCGGGACTGGTGGTTC
>JAJZVJ010000136.1 GCA_021845705.1 bacterium | reverse complement strand
GATCTTGGTTCCGGTGGCGAGGTGAATAGTCTTCCCGGAAACAAGGCTCCAGGCCAGGGAGGCGCGGATGTTTTCGTCCACCCCGTTGGTGACGAACGTGAAATCACGGGACTGTTTCCCGTCCCAGTGTATTTCCAGCGGTTTGCCCTGCATTACAAGTTCCATGAACCGGGGGATGACGGCGGAATAGACGGACTCCGGGTTCTGCCTGGGCCCGAACACGTTAAAATAGCGGAGCGCCACGGTTTCAAGCCCGTAGGTCTTGGCGTAAACATGGCAGTAGTGCTCCCCGGCCAGTTTGCTTACGGCATAAGGGGAGACCGGCGCGGTGGGCAGGCTCTCCTTCTGCGGGAAAATATCGCATTCGCCGTACGCGGAGCTGGTCGCGGCGTAAACGAAGCGCTTTACCCCCGCGGCCCTGGCCGCCATTAAAGCGTTCAGGGTGCCCGTGGCGTTATTATCGTTGGCGGCGCGCGGGTTATCCACCGACTTGGGCACGGAGCGGAAAGCCGCCTGGTGCAGCACATAGGTGACGCCCTTCATGGCCCTGGCCAGGTCCCTGGGCTCGCGAAGGTCGCCCTTTACCAGCTCGAACTTGCCTTTGAACGGCTCCAGGTTCTCTTTCTTGCCGGTGGAAAAATTATCAAACACCCGCACGCGGCATTTCCTGCGCAGGAGTTCCTCGACTATATTGGAACCGATGAACCCGGCCCCCCCGGTAACAAGCCAAAGCGGTTTTTTCATATTTTTTATTCTCTCCAGGAAATATAGTTTATCATTTTAAAAATTAACTTTGAACACCGCCCCGCGAAATGCCGATTTTCCGTTATTAAATCATGCCATAGGCGGCGAGGAGTTGCCCTGGAGCCGCTTTGCGGAAGGGGGGCCCCAGCCTGATTATCCCGGCTGGGGGGAAACCACGCAAGGGTTTCCTGTGCGGCGCAAGGGCAATTCCCCGCCGCCCCCCTAGTCCCTGACCTCGCCTTCTTTCCGCCACGGGTGCCAGAACTCCCTGGATCTGTCCTCCAGGTCGTCTTTGCGCGCGGGCTCGCTTATCTTCAGGTTCACGTAGAAAAAGAACTCTCTCACCCCGCCCGAGCGCTCCCGGAAATCCCATTTTGTCCTGAAATCGTGAAAATCCCTGTACAGAGTGATCCCCTTTTCGAAAAACGTCAGGTCGCCATAACTGAAGCGCCCCTCCGCCCTGAGGCGGTAGCGCAGCACGGCCTCCGCCCGCCAACCCGACCCGCGCCAGGGGCGGAAACCGAAAACATTGCTGAAGATCCAGTCATGCGGAGCGGTGCTGTAGTTGGCGATGCCGCCGCCGATATAGTTTTCCTTATCCCCTACGTTCACCTGCGTAACGAAACTTTTGCTGCCGCCGGAGAGGCTGTAGGTTTCCGTAGCGAAAATATCCACCATGGGCCGCGGCGCGTAATAGATCTCGGCCGTAATAGGGGCGAGGCGCTTCTGGAACGAACCGTCGTAATAGGTACGCAGGTCGTACGACGTTGAAAGTTTATAGTAGGTGTTGAACCGCGGCATAACGAATAATTGCGACAGGACGGAGTTTGTCTCCTGGCCCCGGTCAGGGGCCTGGGTATCTTCCTGCAGCTTGTTATGCTGCAGGCGCCGCTTGTAGGCGTAGCCCAGGTCGAACGAGCCCCAGAGCCTGTCATAACGCAGCGTGGCCCCGCCGCCGTAGCGGCCGGTCCAGGTATCGTCCTTGCCGGGCACGGTCGAGATCAGGATAGACTGGTCGTAAAACACCGAAGGAGAGAGGGTTATATGCCTGACTATAGGCAAAGCCTGTGAAACTGTCCAGACGGCGTCCCCCCTTTTCTGCGTATAGTCCGCGCCCGCGTCCCGGGCGTTCTCGAAATACGCGGTGAACGAGTTCAGGACCGGCAGGTGAAGCACGCTGAAAGGCACCGTATTAAAATCAAGCCGCGGGATGGAACTGTTGGCTTTCCGGAAAGTGCTGTAGTCGGCGCTGTTCGTTTCCCTGCCGTAGGCGCTCAGGCGCGTCACCGTATAGCTGGTCTTGCGGGTCAGGGCCGCGCTGGCCTGTTCGTCCGGGCTGACCGCGAAAGGGTTGCTCCTGAAAAAGTCGTTGTTCACCTTCGGGTCGGAAAGAAGCCGGAAAAAGCCCTGGCTGTAATACTGGGCCGGGTCAGATTCGTTGAAGCGGTTAAAAAGGTGCCAGTAGCCGCCGTTCATGCCCCAGCGGTCCCTGGCCGACCCGTACTCGCGTATCCGGTAAAGCGAGACGTCCGTGATGTCCTTTTCAGGGCGCCGGAAATCAAGTTCGCCCCCGGTGCCGAAGCCGCGCTTTTCGAAGTAGTCCAGGTACAGCTTGGCCCTTGTTTCGGGGTTAACGCGGAAAACATAGCTGGACTTTATGAAAAGTCCGTTGCGCTGGTCGTAACCGGGCCGGAAGATGCTGACGAACGGCGTCCCCCCTCCTACCGGCTTGTAAAGCACCGGGAAATAAAAGATCGGGATCCTGCCCAGAAAAAAAACCGTATTGTACGCCAGGAAATAGCGGCCCGGCACCAGATAGATGCGCGAAGCCCTCAGCAGATAATGCGGCGGCTCTACGTCGCAGCTCGTCAGGCTGGCCCTCTTATAGGTGTAGCTGTCCTTGTCGAAGGCGACGACCTTTCCCTTGAAAATAAAACTCCGGTAAGCGAACCGGCCGTTATTGATCCTGCCGGATTCGGAGCCGTAATCCATGAACCCGCTTTTGCCGTAGATCGTACCGGTATCGTCGTCCATCACAAAATCGGCGGGCGAAACTACCGTGCGGCTGTCCATGTTCACCGTCAGGCTCCTGGCCCTGATCAGCTTCTGCTGTTTGCCGGCCGGGGAAAGTTCTTCCAAACGCACGTTCCCCTGCAGGTTTATAACGCGCGTGTACTCGTTGAAAGCCGCCTCGTCCGCCTCGAAGCTTACCCTGTGCGTGCCGGTAGAGGACGGCAGTTCATAAGCGGCGGCATTTACGGCCGCACCCGTCAGCACAAGAAGCGCAATAGCAAGTCTGTTTTTCATCAGTAGCCGTTTTTACTCTTCCCTGATCCCCGCCTCTTGCTTCCCTGTTTCTTTATTTTAGCCCGCGTTCCAGCCCGAACAGCGCCGCGCCGTAGGAGCCCAGGTCGGCGTTATCCGAGATGCGTATCTTCACCTTTTTGAACGGTGTTTTTATCTGCTGCGCGTTAAGCACTTTCTGCATGGCGGGCAGGAACCATTTGCGGGCCCGTGAAACACCGCCGGTCAGCACCACGCAGCCGGGGTTCAGCACCAGGATCAGGCCCGCGATCCCCATTCCAAGATAATGCCCGGTCTCGGCCCATACCCTGCGCGCGCCGGCGTGCCCGGCGGCCGCGGCGTTGGTAAGGCAGATGGTGTTCAGTTTTTCTTTTCCCGGGACGCCGAATTTCTTAATAAAGGCTTTCTCGTTCTTAATGAGCTCCCTGGCCCTGGCTATTATGGAGTAGCTTCCGCAATAAGCCTCAAGGCAGCCGGCACCGCCGCAGTGGCAGGGCCGGCCGTCCGGCTGGATCTTAAGGTGGCCCGCCTCGCCCGCGCTGCCGCTGGCCCCGTGGTAAAGTTTCCCGCCCAGTATCATGCCTGAACCGATGCCGGTCCCGAGCGTCAGGGTCAGTATGTCCTCGGTCTTGCGCTTCAGGTCCAGTTCATAAGCGCCCCAGGCCGCCATATTGGCGTCGTTCTCCATCGCGCAGGGAAGGCCGGTAAGTTTCTCGAGCGGGCCGGCCAGGCTTACGGACCTCCAGGCCAGGTTGGGAGAAAAGCGTATCACGCCCCGCTCCGGGTCCACGTCCCCGGCCGCGCCAAGGCCTATAGAGACCAGCTGGCGGCCGTAATCCTTCCTGAAGCCGGAAACCGCGGCGGCCAGGCGCTTGAGAAAAAAAGCCGGCCCCTTTGAGGCTTCCGTGTGGAACCTTTCGTTCGCCAGCAGTTTGCCGGCACGGTTCACCACTACCAGTTTAGTATTGGTCCCGCCGATGTCTATACCGATTCCGAGCATAATATCCTCCAGGAAAAGTCCAAGGCCACGGGGCGAAAAGCCGAAGTTAAGACCCTGGGACGCTTCGACTATCGCCTAATATTTCTAAAACAGAGCCCGCCAGGTAGAACGATCCGAGCACCGCGGCGGTTCCGTGCCGCGCCGCGCACGAAAGCGCCGCGCTTATCTCCTCCTGTACTTCCACTTCGGCGGCGGGATTTATGGAGGAAAGTTCGTCCGCCAGCGCGCAGGGATCGGCCGCGCGGGAAGAATCCGGCCTGGTAAAAATAAAACTTCCGGCCAGCGGGGCAAGAAGTTCCAAGATCCCCCTGCGTTCCTTGTCCTGGAGCATCCCTACCACGAAAACCGCGGGTTTTCCGCAGAAAGGGGACGCTTTCCAGGTGGAAACGAACGCGCGCGCGGCCTCTTCGTTGTGCGCCCCGTCCACTATAAAAAGGGTTCTGTTAAGGGACTCCCCCGCGCGCAGGCACTGGAACCTGGCCGGCCAGATGACCGAGGCGAAACCGGCCGCGGCGTGCGCGCGGCTTATGGGCCAGCCCATGCCGCGCATTATTTCCAGCCCCTCCCAGACCAATGTGGCGTTAGAAACCTGGGCCTCCCCAAGTATGCCGAAAGGATAAAGTTCGCCGGTTTTTTTATGGCGCAGCGTCAGGCGGCCCTTTTCCCAATCCCTGCCGGCGATCTCGAAAACGGGGGAAAAGAAATGACACTGCGCCGCTCTTTCCGCCGCCTCCCTTGAAATTTCGGCCCGCGCCTCCGCCGGCAGGATAGGCGCGACGCAGACGCCTCCCGGCTTTATGATGCCGGCTTTCTGTGAAGCTATTTCCGCCAGCGTATTGCCCAGGTATTTCTGATGATCGTAATCAACGGAAGTGATCACGCTCAGTTCGGGCCCGGGCAGCACGTTGGTGGTGTCGAAACGGCCGCCTATCCCCACCTCTATGACCGCGAGTTCGGTTTTCCGCCTTTCAAAGAACCGGAAGGCCATGCAGGTGAGCAGTTCGAAGAAACTCAGGTCGGGACCCGAGGCGAAAACCTCTTCGAATAGCGCCGCGAACTCCCCTTCGCCGATGTTTTCGCCGCAAAAACGTATGCGCTCCGTAATGCTTACCAGGTGGGGCGAAATAAAAAGCCCGGTCTTAAGGCCCGCGGCCCTGGCCGAGGCCTCAAAAAGCGCGCAGACCGAACCTTTACCGTTAGTGCCGGTCACGTGCACCGTCTTCAGGCGCTGGTGCGGATTTCCCAGCTTTTCAAGGCAGGCGAGAACGCGCGCCAGGCCGTCCTTCTTAACGAAGTCCTGCCTCTCGATCAATTTATTTTCAGCCTCTTCAAAAGTTATCATCGCGCTATCTTAAAAGTCCGCCCCGGAACTGAAATTATTTTTTCTACGCCTTAACGCGCGAGGCGTCCACGCCCAGGTCCTTAAGTTTATGTTCCAGCTTCTCGTAGCCGCGGTCTATGTGGTAGATCCGGCGTATGACGGTCCTGCCTTTCGCCGCGGCCGCGGCCACTACCATGGCGGCGCCGGCGCGAATATCCGAAGCCATGACCGGGGCGCCCAGCAGCGCCGGGACCCCGTGTATTACGGCCTTCCTGTCCGTTATCATGATATCCGCGCCCATCCGGACCAGCTCGGGGGCGTGCATATAGCGGTTCTCGAAAATATGCTCGTGCACTTCGCAGGTGCCGCTCGCGCGGGCCATGAAAGCCATCCACGGGGCCTGCAGATCGGTGGGGAAGCCGGGATGCGGCTTGGTCGCCACGCTTACGGGCCTGGGCCTGCCGTGCGGCGCTATTATCTCCATGGAATCTTTGAAAGAATTTATCTTAACTCCCGCTTTTTTCATGGCCCGGATAAGCGCGTCCAGGGTCTTGGGGGCGGTATTCAGGAGCTTTATCCTGCCGCCGGCGGCGGCGCAAAGAAGCATGAAGGTGCCTGTTTCCACCCGGTCGGGCATGACCGTATGCTTTAACCCTTTCAACGAGGAAGCGCCCGTTATTTTTATGACCGGGGTTCCCGCCCCGGTCACCGCCGCGCCCATCTTGGAAAGGGCGGCCGCCAGGTCCTCTATCTCCGGCTCCCGGGCGCAGTTCTCAAGGACCGTGGTTCCCTCTATCAGGGCGGCGCACATCATCAGGTTCTCGGTCGCCCCCACGCTGGGAAAGCGGAATTTAACCCGGCCGGGCTTTAATTTTTTGGCGGAAAGGATAACGTCGCCTTTTTCATAGGAGACCTGGGCCCCGAGTTTCTTGAAACCTTCAAGGTGGATGTCTATCGGGCGCATGCCTATGGAGCAGCCGCCGGGGAGAGAGAACCTGGCCTTCTTGAAGCGGGCCAGCAGGGGCCCGGCCGCCAGCACCGAGGCGCGCATCTTGCGCACCAGCTCGTACGGCGCGTGCAGCTTCAGCTGCGTGTGCTCTTCGGCCACGAAATTGCCGTAGCCGTAAAAGCAGTTCTTGCCCAGGTAGTTCAGCAGCTCGAAGGTGGATTTTATGTCCATCAGCTCGGGGACATTCTTTATCTCGCATTTCTCGCGCGTAAGCAGCGTGGCCGCTAGTATGGGCAGGGCGGCGTTCTTCGAGCCGCTTATCACTGTCTGGCCGCTCAAAGGCTTCCCGCCGCGAATTATAAAATTGTCCATAAGTTCCTTATACTCCTGAGGTCCGGGCTGTCAGGGTTTCTGCCCCGCGAACCCTGGAAGATGGAAACCGTTGCGCGGTTTCCCCCCGCCTTGGGAAATTACGGCGGGGCCCCCCCTTC
>JAJZVJ010000135.1 GCA_021845705.1 bacterium | reverse complement strand
CGTTCAGTCCGAAAGGCAGTCCGCGGCGCTTAGCCAGTTCTATCGCGCCGAAGTCGTTGGCCGTTATCTCAAGCCCGGCCGGGTCTATCTCCCCGTTTTCCGCCAGCTTCAAAAGCTTTTTAAAGACGGCGTCCAGGCGCCCGACGCCTTTTTCGCTGAGCATGGGGGTAAGCAGGCAGATCTTTTTGCCGCGGCCCTGCAGCCACGCCGCTTCGGCGCAGACAGAGACGTCCAGCAGGTTGTCGCAGAATTCGGGGCCGATGTAAAAACGCGTAAAGCCGCGCAGCGCGGCGTCCATCCCGCCGGACCGCTTCAGTCCGGCCAGCGTGACCGGCCCAAGGCGTATCCCCTTTTCTATCGGCATATTAAAAGCCGCCCCCGTTCCAGCGGCTCAGTTCCTGTACGAACAGCCGCCTGGCTTCCGCGGCCGGCTTCGAAGAGGAAAGCTCCTCCGCCAGCCCTATCATCGCGCGCAGTTCCCTGACTTTTCCCGCCTTCACCGCGGCCGGGTCCTGCCGCGTGCCGTATTTCAAATACGGGACCCCGGCGGCGAAAAAATTGAAAAAAGCCGCGGCATTGTACAGCCTCGGCGAGCCGCCGCAGGAGAACCTGCTCCCGAGCCGCCTGACCAGGGCCGGCAGCTCCCCGGAGCGCTCGGGCCTGTCCAGGCCGCGCAGTTTCACCAGGCCGTCGGGCCCGGAACTCACGCGGCAGATATTCCCTTCCGGCATGGCCGACTTCAGGGTATAGTGCCCCGGGCTATGCAGCTGGCAGCGGCCGTTGATGTACGCGCAACCGAAAAAACGGTAATCGAAGATCTCGGTCTCGATGCCTTTGGCGCGGCAGAGCGCCAATATTTTCCGCGCTTCTACCGGCGAAAGCTGGTTCGGAAGAATAATGCGCGAGATCCCGAACCTCGCAAAAAAAGCCGCGCTCAGGCTGTTAAAGACCGGCTGGACAGAACTCAGGTGAAGGCCGGCGCGCAGGCGCTTTCCCGGGCCGGAGAACAAGGCCAGCAGGTAAGGGTTCGCTATAATGAACGCGCCTATCCCCAGCTTGTCCAGGCTTCTTATCCGCCTTTCCAGGACCGCCATCTCTTTATCCGTACCCCTAGCCCAGGGGGAATTTACCGCGAGCGCCAGTTTCTTGCCGAGCGCGCTGACTTTTTTAATGGCCGGGAGCAGGTCCTCTTCAGGCAGGGTCCCCGGGCTGAAGGCGGGCAGGAAGTCCACCGCGGTATAGAACTCGTCGGCGCCGGCCGCGGCCAGCGGTTCAAGCTCCTTAAGGCTGGAAAAGCATGAGACTATTTTCATTTATTATCCGCTAAAAGATAAACCGGCTAAAACAGCTCGGGCCTTATGCTTTCAGGTTTTTTAGCCGAAGCGCGCAGCTCTTTATTTCCGTGTATTTTAAGGTAATCGCGCCTGGCGCCGCAGCAGGCCGGCGCAAGCGCGCAGCGCCCGCAGGCGGCGTTCTTCGCTTTTCCGGCTATGCCGGCCTCAAGGATACGGTCCCCCCTCCTCCAGCGCTGGAATTCGAAGGAAAAGCCCTCAAAGCCGCCAAGCCGGCACAAGGGGATATTCTGCACCACGGCCTTGATCCTCTTAAGCTTCAGCTTGGCGAGGGCCACCTTTATATAAGGCTCGGCTTCGGAGTAGCGCGGGACTATCCCGGCGCTGTCCCCGACCCTTCCCGCGTTGCGCACGAAGGTGAAATTCACGAACGCGAGCCCCGGGAATTCCTTTATCACGAAATCGGCGAACCCGGGAAGCCGCCGGTAGTTCTCCCTGAAGATTATATGGAAAAGGCGGATCTTTTTTTCCGCGCCCAGGGCCTTCAGGTTGGCCAGGCCTTTGAGCGCGAGGTCGAACTTTACGCTGCGGGTGGCCTTCCGGTACGTCTCCCGGTCCGCGGCCGGCAGATTTACCGTAAAGTAGTCCGCCACTTTCTCCACTTTTCGGCATAACTCCGGGTCGGAGAGGGCTACCGCGTTGGTGGAAAGCATGAAATTCCTGACCCCGGCCGCCTTCAGCGCCCTGACCCACCGGAAGAGATCGGCCCCGGCAGTCGGTTCGCCGCTGCCCTCCAGGCTTACGGCTTTAACGCCGGACCTTTTAACGGCGGCTACGACCCTGTCCATCTTCGCCCCGCGGCCTTTTGGCGGGTTCTGGCAATAGACGCAATACAGGTTGCAGGTCCGCGCCATCGGCACGCAGAGCTGCTCGCTTATCCATTCACCTCCGCCGGCTTTTACGGTCGCTTTCGGGCGCATTTTTCTATACTATCATTTTGCATATATAAGCGCTAACCGCTGCCGCCGGGCCGGAAAAGATAAGCGCCGCGGCACGGTATGTACCCCGGAAAGGACCACAGGGCGCCGTCACTTGCTTAAATACTCAAGCCCCTTCCTGGTTTCGGCGACTCCCGGGACGGGAGTTCCCCAGATGTCGATGGAGAGGACGTCCTTTACGAAAACCTTTCTGTTCGCTTCCCCCATATTCTCCCATTCGGGAGAGAATTTCTTAAGCGAACCGCGCAGGAGGAAATCGCGCAGGCCGCTGTCGAAATTCCGTTTGATATCGTCCACGAGCGGAGAGAAAGAAAGCCGCAGGTGCTTGCTGTACTCCTCGGCGGGCGCGGTCACTACCCCGCTCCCGCCGGCGGTAACAGCCGGGGCCGGGGCGCCGGCGGCGCTTTTTTTCTCTTTGGCTATAATGAGCCGCCAGGGATTGGTCTTAAAGCCGTAGTAGCTGAGCCGGGTATTCTCGGTTATATCCCAGTCCGCGGCGGCTTTGATGCCGGAATAAAGGAACCCCAGCCCGGGCTTGAAAGAAGCCAGGTCGGAAAAGTCCCATCTGATAGAATAGTCCAACCCCACCCTTGAAGAGTAGGCGTCCTTGGAGATGACCAGCATGAGCGGGCTTTGCACATTGGCCGGGGCTGCCGTGGAAGCCGCCGGCTGCGCGAAAGCCCCCGCGGCGGAAAGCATGCAGAAAGCGAACAGCCCGCCGAGGACCAGGCAGGCGGCGGGAGTTGGTCTGTTCTTGTTCTGCATCTGTTTTTCGCGGTCCGGCAGGGCGCCCGGCGCATCCTCGGCCGTGTGGAGCGCGCAGGCAACGGTCTAGAACCCTTCCTTAGTGTAGCGCTCAAGGAGTTCCCGCGCAAGCCGCCCCTCGGGGTTAAGCTTAAGCGCTTCGTCAAGAGCGGCCTTGAATTCCGCCTCGAGCCTGGCGGTATTCTTAAGCTTCGCGCCTTCCACGGCCCGCAGCGCGGCCAGGTCGGCCGCTTTCAGGGAGTACGTTTCGCCCAAAAATTTTGCCGGCTCGATAAAAGGGATAAGGTTGCCGTTTTTGAGGGCTTCCCTGATAACGGCGGAAGCCCCGCCGTAGGCTTTATTAAGAAGCTGGGAAGCGGCTTTCGGATCTTCGCCTGCCGCGGCCATGGCGGCCCCTTCCTGGAAATCCGTTTCGGCCAGCTGCCGGCGCGCGTCGATCAGGTCAGGGGAATAATTGAGCGCGCCCTGGTAAAAAGCGCGGGCCTGGGAATATTCTTTTTTTATCAGAGAAGCGTTGCCCTGCACGGTAAGCTCCACGGCCTTACGGAAGGCTTTGTCCGAGCCCGCGCGCGCGTTGAAGGCGGCTATCGCGGCCACGGCGTCGGGGTCGCGCAGCGCGTCGGAAACGGCCACCTCCGCGGCGGACACCAGTTCGGCCGGGGCCGATCTCTTTACTCCGGGGTCGGCAGCCGCCATCTTTTCCGCTTCGGCTTTCATCGCCTGTACCTTTACCGCGCCAGCCTCGTAGGCCGCGGCTTTCTCGAACAGCGTATCAGGGGACCTGTTGAGGCTCAGGTACGCCTCCGACTCAACCCAGGGCAGGGCCGAGGCGCGCGCGGCCAGGCCGGCCAGCACGGCGCAATACCGCTGCCCGCCCCCGCCGGAAGACGCGAGGTCCCGGGCCTGGGCGGCCTGGGCCGCAAGGCCGCCGGTGTCGCCTCTCGAGGCGGAAATATTTATCAGCGATTCCCTGGCGCTCCAGTTAAGCGGGCTGGCGGCGAGGGCTTTTTTCAGCGCCGCCGCCTCCAGCTCCTGCGCTCCGGAAAAGCCGTTCTTGGAGGAAGATTCGGCAAGCCTGTCCAGCAGTTCCACGGCTTCCACCGAACCGGGCTCATAAGAGAGCGCTTTGCCGATATAAGCGAAAGCCGCCTCCACCTCCGCCTGCGGCGGGTTCCGGGCGGTGACGGTCTTGCGCGCGCGGCCAAGATAGTAGGCCGCGGCCTTCTGCTTCAGCAGGCCGCAGCCCGAGAAGACCAGCGCGGCCAGAAGCAGGGTGCACAGGCGCGCGGTCTTCACCTGAAGTCCTCCGCTTTCAGTATTTTCCCGAAATAAAGCGTATGGGGAACTTCCTCCCCGGGATAGTATTTGTCCAGAAGGCCGGCGGGCAGGGTCTCCCTCTTAAGCGCCGTCCTGCCGCAGATCTCGCACTGGTAAACCAGGCCGCACCCGTCTATATACTTTACGCCTTTGACCGCGCCCTCTTTGAGCTTCAGCGCGCAGGCGCGTATCTTATCGTAGTCGCGGCCGGATTTTGTGCCGCAGAAAGCCAGCTCTTTTTTCATCTCGCCGCGGCGCGGAACGCAGACGCTGAAATGGTCCGCGTTCTCAAGCATGAGATGGCTATGGCGCGAGGGGCGCACCATCACGGTCATTACGGGCTGGTTCCAGATAAAACCGGCCTGCGCCCAGCCTATGGTCATCACGTTCACCCTGCCCTTTTTGTCCTCTACGACGAGGAAAGCCCCGGCGCCCTCGAGCGCCTCGCAGAATTTGCCAAAATTATCGCTGTAGTTCATATAGTTACCCGGTAAACTCTGACTATGCCTGCGCACTCACGCGAGATGTAAAGTCGGGGGCCAACACCCCGCCACCCCTCCCGCGCGGAACCGGAACCCGGTCAGATCCCGGTCCAGTCCAGGATTATCTTGCCGGACTTGCCGGAGGACATTATCTCGAACCCTTCCCTGAAATCCTTCGCCGGGAACCTGTGCGTTATGACCGGCTTGATGTCCAGGCCGCTGGTAAGCATGGCGCACATCTTGTACCAGGTCTCGAAAATTTCACGCCCGTAAATGCACTTGAGCGTGAGCGCCTTGAAAATAACGTTGCCCCAGGGGATAGTGGTATCCGGCGGCAGGATGCCCAGAAGGGCTATTTTCGCGCCCATCTTTACCGACGCTATCATCTCGTTGAAGGCCTGCGCGTTGCCGCTCATCTCCAGGCCCACGTCGAAGCCCTCGGTCATGCCGAGCTTCTTCATAACGTCCGGCAGCCTCTCCCGGCGGGAATCCACCACGTTAGCGAGGCCAAGTTTGCGGGCGAGGTCCATGCGGTACTCATTAACGTCGGTTATTACCGTATGCCGCGCCCCGACGTGGCTGGCTATCGCGCCGGCCATTATGCCTATAGGGCCCGCCCCCGTAATAAGCACGTCCTCACCTATAAGGTCGAAAGAAAGCGCCGTGTGCACGGCGTTCCCCAGCGGGTCCAGGATGGAGGCCTCGTCATCGGAAACGCCCTCCGGGATGGAAAAAACGTTCTCCGCCGGGATGGACAGGTACTCGGCGAAACAGCCGGGCCGGTTCACGCCTACGCCTTTCGTATTTATGCAGAGATGCCGGTGGCCGGCCTTGCAGCTGCGGCAGTGGCCGCAGACCAGGTGCCCTTCGCCGGAGACCCGCTCGCCTATAAAATGCCCCTGCACGCCTTTGCCCAGCTCCGCTACCTCGCCCACGAACTCGTGGCCGACGTGCATGGGCACCGGGATAGTCTTCCTGGCCCAGTCGTCCCATTGGTAAATATGGATGTCGGTGCCGCAGATAGCCGTCTTCTTTATTTTTATCAACACCTCGTTATCTTTAACTTCCGGCTTGGGCACGTCCTGCAGCCACAGTCCTTTCTCTGGTTTAGCTTTTACGAGGGCTTTCATGGATCTGGTCCTCCTGGAGTTTCGCGCGGCCGCAACCGCCCGCTAAAAAGATTATATAAAACTAGAAGCTTTTAACCGGGGATAACCGGGCGGCGGGGGTCCGCAAAAAAACAAAAATGATAATATCTATGTCATGCGCGCGCTTTCCTCCCTGCTTTTGCTGCTCGCCGCGGCTTCACCTCTCCGGGCTGGGACCTCCTCCGTTTACTATTTCGACGACAGTTACAACATAAGTTTCGACCTGGCCCAGGGCGTCGAGGAGATAGTAAAATCAACCCCCTCCATCCACCTGGAGACGGTCATCACCTCCGTTACCTACACCAACGGCGCTAAATTCCTGCTGAGCGGCCCCGAGGACCTTACAGCCGAGGACCTGGACCGCACCACGGATTACGCGCTGGAGAGCGGCGTGGAGTTAATAGAGGGCGGCCATTCCGTTCTGCTGCCTCCCCAGGATATGATGGATACTTTCGCCCCCATGGTGGAAGAAACCATGCGGCCCTACTTCAGCGTGGAGCGGGTCCGGGCTCAGCTGCTGGCCGGAACCTCTCCCTCCGGAATACGCTTCAGGGCGCTTTATATCCCGGGCCGCGCTGAAAAGCCGCTCTGGGAGCCGACGATAAAAATGGAGCACACTGTCTCCCTTGACGGCCGTGAAATGACTTTCACCGGGATCTCTATCCCTACGGGCCTTAACGGGCTCAGCCGGAAAATGCTGGAAGAAGCTTCCGACAAGAAGCGCGCGGCCCTGCTCAGCATCGGCATGGGAGGGATCCTGGTCGGGCAGGTGCTGGATACCGGCCCCACTAAACCGCTGGCCTATCTGGCGGCCGCCGGCA
>JAJZVJ010000134.1 GCA_021845705.1 bacterium | reverse complement strand
CGAATCCGGCTTTCCCCATAGGTTCAATTATATCAAAGCGCTACTGCGCGCAGCGCAGGAAGCAGCCGGCGCACGCTTTCAGCGCCTTTCCCTTAAGTGCAGCACGGAGGCCCGCTGCCTTCGCAAAGGTCGCTGTTGCGTCTTTATGAAAAGGACAGAGGTAGAACAGGCCTTCAGGAGAGAGCATAAAGAATGTCTCTCCGGCCCCGCAGGCGGCGCGCGGGGCCCTGCCCTTAAGGAATTCCAGCGCGGAATCGAGGTTATTCGCTTCCGGCGCGGCGCGGCCTTTTTCCGAAGCCATAACGGCAAGCACGTTCTCCAGCCCCGCAGCCAGGGCCAGTTTATCCGCGGCTTTCAGTTCCAGGCCCGCGGTGCAGGGGTTCGGGACCAGGAACTGGAGGCCCAGCGGGGCGCGTAATTCCCTGGCCTCAAGCCAGGCTTCCCTGAAATGCGCGGCGTTCACGGAAGTTGCCGTGAAGGTCAGGCCTATGGAGAGGAAAGGGAAATCCCTCCGGGCGGAAATAACGGAAGCCTTTAGCGCGGAAAAAGCGCCGGCGCGTCCGCGCATCCTGTCGTGCACCGGGGGCGGGCCGTCCAGGGAGGAGCCAATGTGGAGCCGGGGCAGCAGGCAGGCGGGCAGCGCGCGCAGGAACCCGGTAAAAGCCCGGCTATCGTAGAGGCTGCTGAGCACGACAATAGCGGCCGCCGGGAATTTTTTCCCCGCAAGCCTGACGATAGAGGGCAGGTCCGTGTGAAGCAGGGGCTCCCCGCCCGAGAAGGAGATCAGGCCGAGATCTTTTAATCTTCCCGAAGAAAAGATCCTGGCAAGGTCCTTCCTGGTAAGGCGCGCGCTCCCCCTGAGGCGGTGGTCGCAGGCCAGGCAGGCCAGGGGGCAGGAATGGAGAAGTTCGGCGTGAAGGGCTTTAGCCGGCATGGATGACCTTCCTGTATATGTCCGCTACCGTGGCTACTACGCCGCCGAAGGAGAATTCGTTTTTAACCAGCTCAACCGCGGCAGCGGCAAGCCTGGCGCGCAGGGCGGCGTCCCCGAGCAGGCGCGTAGTTTGCGCGGCAAGCTCCTTGTCGGATGAAGCTGTAAGCAGGTGCCTGCCGCTTTCGGCTCCCTCGATACCGGCAGCGGCCTCTTCGGACGCCACTACCGGCAGGCCGGCGGCGAAAGCTTCCAGGATCTTGCCTTTTGTCCCGAACCCGTACCGTACCGGCGCGGCAAAGACCTGGGCCTGCCAGAGGAACGGGCGTATATCCGCAACGGTCCCCGGGACGGTGATATCCTGCCCGGCCAGGGCTCTGACCTTCTCCGTAGGGCAGGACCCCGCCAGCGTCAGGGCCGCTCCCGGCACCCCGGCCTTGACCAGCGGGAAGATGCGGCGCGCCAGGCGCAGCGCGGCGTCCTCGTTAGGGTAATGCGGGTAATGGCCGAGAAAAAGTATCGCTCCCGGAGTCCTCTCGAACGCCGGCGGCGGAGTGAACTCCTCGGGTATGACGGCGTTGGGCGTCACCGCCGTAAGGTCCGTGGCAAGGTAGCGGGCTATGTCGCGCCCGTCGCTGGCGGTTATGAACGTGGCGGCGGAGAAGCGCCCGTAGTGCCTGCGGGCGTAAGCTCGGGACTTGAAAAATTCGCCAGCTTTGAGAAAGCCTTTTATCCCGGCGGTTTCCCTGAGATAATATTTCCAGGGGAAAAGATAGCTTGAGTCTATCTCGGTGTAGACCACCGGCATGGAGGCTGGCAGGGCGCAAGCGTAACAGGCCATTTCGGAGAACAGGATATGCGCCACTTCGGCCCCCGTCTCGCAGGCCGCGGCCGAAAGCGCGCCGGCGGCCTCGCCCGACCAGTACAGCCCGGGCAGCGAGGGAAGGCTTTTGTCTCCCGGCCCTTCGGGCCTGGGCAGCAGGTAGATCTTTTTGAAAAGTTTTCCTTCCATGGCCATGGCCAGGGCGGTCTGGTGGGCTTCGGCGCCCGGAGAGGTGAAAGAAAACAGCGACACTTCATGGGCCGGGGCGAGGCCCTCGGCGAGCCGGGCCGCCCATTTTTCTCCGCCGCTGAGGGTAGGGAAGGGGAAGCGGGGGGTTATCAGCAAGATATGCGGACGCGCGGTACTTCTCATTTAACCCTGTTCAGCAGGTTCGCGGTTCTTTTCCGGGCCTGTATGTGCTCTTTAAGATAGCGCCCTGTATGCGAACCCGCGGCTTTTACCACTTCTCCGACCGGCCCGGAATATACCAGGCGCCCGCCGGCGTCGCCGCCCTCGGGCCCGAGCTCTATCAGCCAGTCGGAGGCCGCTATCACGTCCAGGTTGTGCTCTATTACCAGCACGGTATTGCCCGCGCCCGAGAGGCGGTGCAGTACGCCGAGAAGCTTTTCCACGTCGGCGAAGTGCAGGCCCGTGGTGGGCTCGTCGAGTATATAGAGGGTGCGGCCGGTGGCGCGGCGCGCCAGCTGTTCCGCCAGCTTAAGCCGCTGCGCTTCCCCGCCGGAGAGCGTAGTGGCGCTCTGGCCGAGCTTAAGGTAATCCAGCCCGACTTCGCTCATCGTAGCGAGTATCTTCGAGATCCGCGGTATGTCCGCGAACAGGACGCCGGCTTCCTGCACGGAGAGTTCAAGCACGTCGGAGACGCTTTTGCCTTTGAACCGCACTTCCAGCGTGTCGTCGTTGAACCTGCGGCCGGCGCATTCGTCGCATTTTACGTACACGTCCGGCAGGAACTGCATCTGGATCTTTATGGTACCGTCGCCCTGGCAGGCCTCGCAGCGGCCGCCTTTAACGTTGAAGGAGAAGCGGCCCGGCTCGTAGCCGCGCCTCTTCGCCTCCGGGAGTTCCGCGAACAGGTCCCTGATATGGTTGAAGACGCCGCTGTAAGTGGACGGGTTGGAGCGCGGGGTGCGGCCTATGGGCGACTGGTCCACGATGATAACCTTGTCTATCTGGCCCGCGCCCTTCATGGAGCGGAAAGCGCCCGGCGCCTCTTTGGACTTGTATAGCTCCCTGGCGAGGGCCTTGTAAACTATCTCGTAAAGCAGCGTGGACTTGCCCGAGCCGGAAACCCCGCAGATGCTGACGAAGAGGCCCAGCGGTATTTTTACGTCTATGTCCTTAAGATTGAACTGTTTCGCGCCGGTGAACTCCAGGAATTTCCCGGAATGCGCGCGCGGTACCCGTGTTATCGTGGTAGACCGCTCGCCGGTAAGGTAAGGCGCCGTAACCGACTTCCTGTTCCTCATCAGTTCGGCGGGGGTCCCCTGCGCCACTACATAGCCGCCTGCGAGCCCCGCCCCGGGCCCCAGGTCAATGATATGGTCCGCGCCGCGGATCACGGCCTCGTCGTGCTCTACCACCAGGAGGGTGTTGCCGATATCGCGCAGGGATTTAAGGGTGTTTATGAGCCTGGCGTTGTCCCGCTGGTGCAGGCCGATGGTCGGCTCATCCAGCACGTAGAGGACCCCGGTAAGGCCCGAGCCGATCTGGGTCGCCAGTTGTATGCGCTGCGCCTCGCCGCCCGAAAGCGTTTCGGAGCGGCGGTCGAGCGAGATATACCCCAGTCCCACGTCGTTAAGGAAAGACAGGCGGGAATTTATTTCCTTAAGTATCAGGCGGGCTATGGCGCGCTCTTTCTCGTTCAGGTCCAGCGCGCCCATGAGTTCTTTCGCGGCCCCTAGCGGCAGGGCGGTAACCTGGGTTATGTTGCGGCCGCCTACCAGCACGCTCAAGCCCTCGGGCTTAAGCCTGAGCCCTTTGCACTTCGGGCAGACGGTCTCCCTCATGAATTTAGTGTAGATCTCCTCTTTCACGAACTCGGACTCGCTCTCGTTGTGGCGGCGCTTCAGGTTGGTCACCACGCCTTCGAAATCCCCGGCGCCGTGGAGCAGCATGTCGCGGTGGGACCTGGGCAGGTCTTTCCAGGGCTTGTCCAGGTCGATGCCGTTCTCGCCGGCGGCGGTATTGAGCATGTCCGCGTAATAGCCGGACCAGGAGCCTTTCCACCTGTGGGTGCGCGTGGTCACCGGGTTGGCCCAGGCTTCCAGCGCCCCGCCGTTCACCGACTTGTCCTTGTCCGGGACCACCAGGTCGGGGTCTATCTCTATCTTTATCCCCAGCCCGTCGCATTCCGGGCAGGCCCCATGGGGGGAATTGAAGGAGAAAAGCCGGGGCTCCAGCTCGGGGAAGCTTATCCCGCACGAGGGGCAGGCGTTATTTTCGCTGTAAAGGTTTCCCGCGCCTTTCGCGGCATCCTCGGCGATAAGCAAGCCTTTTGACTGCGCCAGGGCCAGTTCTACGGCCTCGCTCAGGCGTTCCCTGTCTTCTTTCGAGATTGTGAACTCGTCCACGAAAAGGTCTATATCGTGTTTAATGTAGCGCTTCAATTCCGGCGGGGTTTCAAGCGGGAAAAGTTTGCCGTCAGCGCGGGCCTTCGTGAAGCCGGCCTTGCGCAGGCGGGCGAAGAGTTCCTCGTAGGTGCCGCTGCGGCCGCGCACCAGCGGCGCGAAGATCCTGGTCTTCCTGCCGGCGCATTTAGACAGCAACTCCGCCGCTATGCCCTGCGCCGACCAGGCTTTGATGGGCTTATGGCAGGAAGGGCAGTAGGGGCGGCCGGCCTTGGCGTAAAGCAGGCGCAGGTAGTCGTAGATCTCAGTTACGGTCCCGACGGTGGAGCGCGGGTTCTTGGACGGGTTGTGCTGCTGGATGGCGATGGCGGGCGAAAGGCCCTCTATGGAGTCCACGTCCGGCTTGTCCATCTGCTCAAGGAACTGCCGGGCGTAGGCGGAGAGGGATTCCACGTAGCGGCGCTGCCCTTCGGCGTAGATAGTGTCAAAAGCCAGCGTGGATTTGCCGGAGCCGGAAAGGCCCGTTATGACCACCAGTTTCCCTTTGGGTATCTCGAGGCTGAGGTTCTTTAGATTATGCGAGCGGGCGCCGCTGATTATGATCTTGTCCATTACCTCTTGCTCCCGTACCGGTCCACTACCGTAGGTTTGCGGAATTTTTCGGAGGGCTTCGGGTAATCGACAGTATAGTGCAGGCCCCGGCTCTCCCGGCGGCTGCGCGCGGAGCGGATTATTACGTCGGAGAGGCAGGCGATGTTCCTGAGCTCCAGCAGGTCCCGGGTGGGGAGGAAATCCCAGTAGTACCTGATAATTTCCTCGGAGATGACCTTTACCCTCGCGCTCGCCCTTGCCAGGCGCTTGTCGCTGCGGACTATGCCCACATAGTTCCACATCAGCGTGCGTATTTCGTCCCAGTTGTGCTTGATTATGACGGCTTCGTCCGAAGGGCGGGCATTGCCGGTGGTCCAGTGCCTGGGCTTCAGCCCGGACCTTTTATCCTGAGGGCCGGACGTTATGGCTTGCGCAGCGCGGTGGGCGAAGACACAGGCCTCCAGCAGGGAATTCGAGGCCAGGCGGTTCGCCCCGTGCAGGCCGGTATGTGAAACTTCGCCTATGGCGTAAAGCCCGGGCATGGCCGTGCGGCCCCTGTCGTTGCAGCGCACTCCGCCGCAGAAAAAGTGGGCGGCCGGGACTACGGGGATCGGCGTTTTCGTGATGTCTATCCCGAACCGCAGGCATTGCGAGTAGATCGTAGGGAAGCGCTTTTTGAGGAAAGCCGCGTCCAGGTGCGTCATGTCCAGGTAGACGCAATCGGCGCCGGAGCGCTTTAGCTCGGAGTCGATGGCGCGCGCCACTATATCGCGCGGGGCCAGGTCCTTATAGCGCGAATAGCTTTTCATGAACGCTTTGCCTTCGGAGTCCCTGAGTATCCCGCCCTCGCCGCGCAACGCTTCCGAGATAAGGAAGGATTTGGCCTGCGGGTGATAGAGGCAGGTGGGGTGGAACTGGACGAATTCCATGTTGACCAGTTTCAGGCCGGCCCTGTAGGCCATGGCCATCCCGTCGCCGGTCGCCACGTCGGGGTTGGAGGTGTAGCGGTAAACCTTGCCGGCGCCCCCCGAGGCAAGCACGGTCGCGCGCGCGAGGAAGCTGTGGACGCGGCCCGTGGCTTCTTCCAGGGCGTAGACCCCGAGGCAGGCGTTCTTGTCCGGGCGAACGCGCGCCGGGCGGCTTTTAAGTATGAAGTCCACGGCCGAATATTGCGGGAAGAAAGTTATGTTCTTCTCCGAAACGCAGGTTTTAATAAGCGCGCGCGTTATCTCGCGGCCGGTGGCGTCAGCCGCGTGCAGGACGCGGCGGCGGGAATGGCCGCCTTCCAGACCGAGCTCGAAGTCCTTGTCCGTAAGGGTGAAGCGCGTCCCCAGTTCAACAAGTTCCCGCACCCTCGCGGGCGCTTCGCTTATGGTCATTTTTACTATGCGCGGGTCCGAGAGCCCGGCGCCGGTGCGGAGCGTGTCCGCGATGTGGAGGCTGAAATTGTCGTTGGGGGCCGTAACGGCGGCGATGCCGCCCTGGGCCATGCTGCTGTTGGACATGTCCAGGGAACGCTTGGTGATGACCGCCACGCGGCCGGCTTTTGAAAGTTTATGGGCCGTCAGCAGCCCGGCGGCCCCGCTGCCAATGACAAGGAAATCATATTTATATGTGGACATAACCCTTTTATTGCCTGTCAGGAAAGATTTACAATAATATATAAGCGCCGCGTCAGGGCTGTGGATGTCAGGCGGCTGATATATTTTAACACATATGGCGATGAAGCAGGGCTTTAAGAAAAAACTCTTTATTTACGCGCCGATCCTGCTGTCGGTGGGGATCCTGGCCGCCCTGGTCTACCCCAACCTCGATTCCCTGCTGGTGACCGTAAAGACGGCCGCCCCCTTTTACCTTTTCTGTTCCCTTCTTTTCTCTTTCACCAGCTACTTC